>JACMKY010000419.1 GCA_014379925.1 Cytophagales bacterium
GGCAAGGCCAGCGCCGCCGGAGTCAAAGAGGGATTCGTGAAAGTGGTGTTCGACGCCAAGTACGGCGAATGGCTAGGGGCGCACATGATCGGGGCCAACGTGACGGAAATGATCGGCGAGGTGGTGGTGGCCCGCCGCCTGGAAACGACCGGGCACGAGATCATCAAGTCCGTGCACCCGCACCCCACCATGTCGGAGGCAATCATGGAAGCCGCCGCCGCCGCCTACGGGGAGGTGATCCACATTTAGCTCCGGCACGGGCAATCAGCGACCAGGAAACGCCGTCCGTGCCTGCCCGGCGTTTTGCTTTACCCGTTAAAGTCAACCAAATAAGTTGTACGCGGGGCGATCATTCGTAACCGAAGGTCAAGTTGCCCCAGAAACTCTGCCAGTCGGCCTGTTTGGGGTCGGGATAGGGCACCATCCGCACTACGCTCACCATCCACCGGCCCCGCCGGACCAGGCCGAAGGAAACCTTGCCGTCGGCGTTGCTCCGCCAGGCTTCCACCTTCGCCTTGCCATTTTGCCGGTGCCACACCCGGACCAGGGCGTTGGCCAGCGGCCTTTGGTCAAAAATCACGCGGACGGTCAGTGAGTCGGTTTCCCGGAGGGCGTAGGGGTTGCGTTCGGGCAAAATCTCCAGGCGATCGCCCACCAGACGGGCGTGGGTGTCGTCGGGTTGGCTGCCTACCTGCACGAGCGATTTCACGCAGCGGCTGTACAACTCCCGCCCGGGCTTGGCCGACTGGCCGTTGCGGGCCCGGCTTTCCAGCGCGTTGTCGAGGCCGTCCTCCTTCAGGTAGGCGGTAAACTCCGCCGCCTTCAGTTCAATGAACTTGTTGTCATTTTTGAAGGCCAGCAGGTGGGTTCCTTCGCTTTCGAACCGGAGGGACACGCCGCCCGTGTCCCCCTCCTGCACGGCAGGCAGCAAATCGGTTGACTTCTTTCCGAAGAAGTGCTTCAACCAGACGATGCGGCTTTTGCGGACATCCCAGGGCTCACCGGTAAAATTCTCGCCCACCGACAGGCTGAATTTGACGCGATCGCCCACCCGGAGCAGAAAGCGCTCGGGCATGAGCCAAAACTCGTGGGCGAACGCGTCCGAAAGAACCAGGACCGTCAGGATACACCAAGCGGTACGAATTGTTTTCATGGGTGAATCAAAAAGCGCCGGTTGAGAATGCCCGGTACGACCCGGGCGCGGCCAACGGGTGAAAGTCCCCGACCAACTCAATTTTACCCAAAATAACTTGAATGAACAACCGGCCTCCCGAACCTGGATTTGGCGTTGGGGCCTTGGGTGTTCTGAAGCAATTTTTCGTTGCCAACCAGTTCGTGGTTACGGTCAGCAGTCCGGCCGGATGGTGAAAAGGAGTTAATATTGCACTGCCACCAAAGATTACCGGTGCTCCGCAACAATCCAATTACCCGACCGAAAAACCACCGAGGCATTATGGCAGGAAAGACCACCGTACTGGACGATACCCTTCATTGGTACAAGGATGCCATCATTTATGAACTGCACATCAAGGCCTTTCGCGACGGAAACGGGGACGGCGTGGGCGATTTTCGGGGTTTGCTGGAAAAACTGGATTACCTGCAAGACCTGGGCGTGACGGCCGTGTGGGTCCTGCCTTTTTACCCCTCTCCCCTGCGCGACGATGGGTACGACATCGCCGACTACTACAACATCCACGCCTCCTACGGAGACATCCACGAATTTCAACGGTTCCTCAAGGAAGCCCACCAGCGCAACCTGAAAGTGATCACCGAGCTGGTCATCAACCATACCTCCGACCAACACCCGTGGTTTGGACGGGCTCGCCAGGCACCCAAAGGATCGCTGGAAAGGGCGTACTACGTGTGGACGGACGATCCCAAACAATACCAGGACGTCCGGATTATTTTCCAGGATTTCGAAGCCTCCAACTGGACCTGGGACCCGGTGGCCGGGCAGTACTACTGGCACCGCTTTTTCCATCACCAGCCCGACCTGAACTACGACAATCCGCTGGTACAAGAAGAAATATTTAAGATCATTGACTACTGGTGCGGGCTGGGCGTGGATGGTTTCCGTTTGGATGCGGTGCCCTACCTGTTCGAGCGGGAGGGAACCAACGGGGAAAACCTGCCGGAAACCCACGCGTTCCTGAAGAAATTGAGGGCCCACGTCGATGCGCACTTCCCCGGCACGGTGCTGCTGGCCGAAGCAAACATGTGGCCCGAAGATTCGGCTTCGTACTTCGGGGAGGGCGACGAATGCCACATGAACTACCACTTCCCGGTCATGCCCCGGATGTTCATGGCCCTGCGCATGGAAGACCGTTATCCGATCACCGACATCTTCGACCAGACCCCCGCCATTCCGGATACCTGCCAGTGGGCCATCTTCCTGAGGAACCACGATGAACTGACCCTGGAAATGGTGACCGACGAGGAGCGGGACTACATGTACAAGGTTTACGCCCGGGATCCGAAAGCCAAGATCAACCTGGGCATCCGCCGCCGCCTGGCCCCGCTCATGGAGAACAACCGCCGGAAGATCGAGTTGTTGAATTGCCTGCTGTTTTCCCTGCCCGGCACGCCGGTGATCTACTACGGCGACGAAATCGGCATGGGCGACAACGTCTACCTGGGCGACCGCGATGGCGTACGGACCCCGATGCAGTGGTCGCCCGACCGCAACGCCGGCTTTTCCGAGACCAATCCCCAACGGCTTTACCTGCCCATTATCCTGGACCCGGAGTACCACTACGAAACGGTGAACGTGGAAACCCAGCGCGGAAATCCGTCCTCCCTGCTTTGGTTCATGAAGCGCACCATCAACGTGCGCAAGAAGTACAAGGCCTTCAGCCGGGGAGACCTGACGTTCATCAACGTCGAAAATCCCAAAGTACTGGCTTTTACCCGCTGCTACGAAGACGAAATCCGGTCGGAAACCGTGTTGGTGGTGGTGAACCTGTCCCGCTTTTCGCAGGCGGCGGAAATGGACCTGGGGGCCCACCAGGGCTACCTTCCCGTGGAGGTGGTGAGTAAAAACCGGTTTCCCGCCATCAAAGAAAGTCCTTACTTCTTCACGTTGAGCCCCAACGCCTACCACTGGTTTGTGCTGGAAAAAGCCCATCCGGACGTGGATGTCCACGAACCCCTGTCGGCGTTGAAGATTGAAAAATGGACTGATCTGGCCAGTCCGGAAACGTTGAAGGAACTGGAAACCACCATTTTGCCGGGTTATTTGATGAAAACGAAGTGGTTTGGCGGGAAAGGGCGTACTTTATACAGCGTGGGAATTGTCAACCACGTTGCCCTGCCTTTACCCGAAAACAGTGCCTGGCTGCTGCTGATTGAAGTCAATTACCAGAGCGGCTTGCCGGAAACGTATCAATTGCCGGTCGCCTTCGCCCCCGAACCAGCGGCCGGCAACCTGGCCCGGGATTTCCCGCAGGCCGTGCTGGCCCGTCTGGCGGTAGGCGATCAGGAAGGCCTTCTCTGCGATGCGCTCTTCACCCCCCCGCTGCAACGCGTGCTCCTGGCCCAGGTGGCCGGCAACGGACGCGTCGCCTCGGACGGAAACACGATTGAGTTTCACGGCAACGAAGTCTTGGGAAAGCGTTTCGGGGAACGCCAGGAAGTGAAGGCGAAAATTCACGCGGCCGATTCGGCCAACACCAGCATTGCGTACGACAACGGCTTTCTGCTCAAAATGTACCGGCAGGTGGACCGTGCCACCAACCCGGACCTGGAAATCACCCGCTTTTTGAGCGAAGGGTCCAAGTTCGAACACATTCCGGCTCTTGCCGGTGCCATCGAATGGAAACACGGAAAAGAGGCCATCGTGTTGGGGGTGATGCAGGGGATGACGGAGAACCACGGGGATGGCTACGCTTACATGCTGGAAAGGATGAACAATTTCGTGGAACGGGTGCTTGCCCACGACAAAGCCAGCCTTCCGGCGTACGAACGCCGGGGAACCCTGATCGACCCGGTCGGGTATGACCAGCTACCGGAAGACCTGCGGGTGTTGCTCGGGGGACCGGCGGCCGAACAGGCCCGTTTGATCGGCATCCGAACCGCCCAGCTGCACCTGGCCCTGGCATCCGGTACCGATTCGAAAGATTTCCAACCCGAAGATTTTTCGTTGCACTACCAGCGTTCTATTTTCTCCTCCCTGCAAGCCGTGGTTCGGGAGACGTACCAAAGCCAGAAAAAAAACCTGCAAAGGCTTCCCGAGGGGGTGAAGCAGGAGGCCGAGGAAATTTTGGCCCGCAAGGAGGACGTGCTCAACGTACTGAAGCGAATCTACGCCCGGAAGTTGGAAGTGGTAAAAATCCGCATTCACGGAAATTACCACCTGAAGCAGGTCCTGTTTACCGGGAAAGACGTGGTCATCCAGGATTTTGGGGGCGACCCCGCCCGGTCTTACAGTGAGCGAAGGCTCAAGCGCTCCCCGTTGCGGGACGTGGCCGCCATGGTCCGCTCGTTTCACAACGTAGCCTACGAAGGCTTGTTTCTAAACAACCAGGTTCCGGAAGACCGCCTCCACGCCCTCATTCCCTTTGCCCAGTTGTGGGCGCACTACGTAGGCGGGTTTTTCGTGAGGGCCTACCTGGACACGGCGGAGGGGAGTTCCTTCGTGCCAAAAGAGAAGGAAGCCCTGAGGGTGATGCTGCATACCTACCTGCTGGAAAAAGCCCTGCGGGACCTCAACGATGAACTCAACCACCGCCCGGACTGGGCCATCGTCCCCATCCGTCTTATCCAATCAATCCTCCGTGCGCCATGAAAGAAATTGCTAAGCCGGATCCGCCGATATCCCCGAAGCGGAAAAACTGTTTGCCGAAGGCTCGGAGGGGTACCTGAAATTGGTGACCTCGGGGGCGCACCTCAACAACCGGCCGGTGATTACCCAGGAGTCGTTCGTGTCCATCCTAAGGGCGGAAATGACCACCCCGCAGAAGATAAAAATGTGGGCCGACAAGTCGCTGGCCTGTGGCATCAATCAACTCATCTACCACGGAACGCCCTACCGATACAATCCCGGCGAATACGGCCCGGAAGGCTGGAATACCTGGTCATCGCCCTTCGTGCCTTACGTCAATTTCTCGACGGGTATGAACGAGTCGGACCCGTTCTGGAAAGACCTCAAAACCGTGAACCAATACCTGGCCCGTTGCCAGTACGCCCTCCGGGCCGGCAAGCCCCAAACCGACGCATTGATTTACGTACCGTTCGTCGATTTTACGGAAGACCAGCTGGCAGTCAATCCCGAAGAAATCCTGTACCGGGGCTATTACAAAGCAGTGGAACCCGACATTTGGGGCTTTGGCACGTTTGCCTCCCCCGACACGCCGATCAATCGCTGGTACAAAAAACTTTGGGCAGTGGTGAATGCGCTGGAAGCCAACGGTATTTCCTGGGAATTCGTGAACGACGAATCGCTGCAAAAGGCGAAGTTGACCAATGCCCACCTCAGCATCGAAGGCAATCCGTACCAAACGTTGATTCTGGCCAACCTGCCCTACATCAACCTGGCCACGGCCAAGCACATCACGGCGTTGAGCAAAGGCGGGCTACGTTTGTGGACGATCGGCGAACTGCCCCGTAAACAACCGTCTTATCTGGATTACGCAACCAACGACCGCCTGGCCAGTCAACTGATTGCCGAGGCAAGCCGACAAAAAAATAGCCGGGCAGTAACGGGCGAAATGCCCTTAAACACCTTGGCGCAGCCGGTGCGTTTTGCCCAGCGCGTGGCTTTCTCCCGGCAAATCACCCGGGAAATGACCGACGGCAGCCAAGTCAAATTCCTGTGGAACAAATCCGACCAGTGGCAAACGATTGCCCTCAATTTGGACAACCGCTTCCAAAACAGCTACTGGCTGAATCCGGAAAACGGCCATGTTGAACAAAATACGGGCAGGACGGTCCGTTACCGGTTGCCCCCCTACGGCTCGGTAATCTTGTACGCTTCGGCAAAACGGGCCCTGGCGCCAGCCCTCCTGTCCAGCCCCGACTTGTCGGCCGAGCAAGCGCAGCCGGTGTTGACAATCGAGAACTGGACGATAAAAGCGGGGGAAGTAACCTTGCCCAACCACCCGTTGGTGGATTGGCGCACCAACGACCAACTGAAACACAAGTCGGACGAAGGAATCTACACCGCTTCGTTCCGGCTAGAAAACCCGGTACCGGCCGCGCGTTACTTCGTGGATTTGGGCAAAGTATAGTATACGGCCGACGTGACCATCAACGGCCAGTCCGCGGGCAAAAGACTGTTTGTTCCTTACCAATTGGACATTAGTAAATTCATCCGATCGGGAGAAAACCGGATTGACGTCCGCATTACAACCACCCGCCGAAACGGATTTGTCGGCGAAGCCGCGAAAGGCAATCCGCACTACAACCAGTTCAAAGGCCAGGAAAACACGCTGGTGCCTTCCGGATTGGTCGGACCCGTGGTAATCAAGAAAATTTAATCGACTCCCAACGGATACCGGAAAATCAATCCCTTGCTCGTTCCATTTTCAGCTTGGGTTCTCCGGCCAGTTGGGCCAACAGCGCTAATACGTCCTTCACCGAGGCGATGTGGTAACGGGCGGCGGTGGGCCGGTAGCCTACCTTCAACGTATACGCCGAACGGTCCAACGCCTTGAAGGTATCTTCGTCGGTTTGGTCGTCGCCGATGGCTAAAACAAAATCCCGGGACTGGGGCTGGCTACCGATCCAATCCCGCACGGCTTTGCCCTTGTTGATGGTTTGGCTTTTCACCTCAATCACCTTGCTGCCTTCCAGGATTTGCAATTGATGCCGGCCGATGAGCTTGGAAAGCCCGTCGAGCAACTCCCGCACGCGGATGTTGGCCAGTTCGGGATCACTCGCCCGGTAGTGCCAGGCCAGCGAATAGTCCTTGTTTTCGATGAACGAATTGGCCGTGCGGTCCACGAAGGTTTCCATCAACCCGTTGATCTCCGGCTTCCATTCCTGCGATAGGTCGCCGAATTGCTGCCATTCGCCGTCTCTTTCCTTGCGCCACACGCCGTGTTCGGCGATCAGGTTCACGGGCAGGCTGCCGAACCACTGGTTGAGAAACTTCCGGTCGCGGCCGCTGATGATGACCACCTGATTGCCTACGTCCCCGGCCAGTTGCCCGACCAGGGTCGTCACTTGCTCGCCGGGAGCCGCCTCCAGGGGGTCGGTCACGAAATTGACCAGCGTCCCGTCGTAGTCGAGCAGCAACAGCCGCTGGTTGGCCGCCTGGTAGTCGGAAAAGATGCGTCGCTGAACCGGGTCGGAAAAGTATTTTTCCCGCAACTGAAGCACGGCCTGGCGGGTATCTTCCATGCTTTTCAGGAAGGTTTGCGCCCAATGGCTCACGTTGTAGCGGGCAAGGTTCTTTTGCATGGGCTCGTTGCGCCGTTTCTGTTCCTCGACCGGCATGGCCAGCGCCTCGTGGAGGGCTTCCACGATGGCGTGGCTGTCGTTGGGGTTGACCAGCACGGCCCCGGTGAGCTCCTTGGCGGCCCCGGCCATCTCGCTCAGGATCAGCACCCCTTTCTTGTCAATCTTCGAAGCCAGGTATTCCTTGGCTACCAGGTTCATCCCGTCGCGGAAGGGCGTTACCAGGGCCACTTCCGACAAGTAGTAGAGGGCCGAAAGGGTGTGGAAGTCCAGGGCGCGGTAGAAATAGTAGATCGGTCGCCAGTCGATCGTGTTGTACTTCCCGTTGATGCGGCCCACGGTTTCGTCAATGTGGGTTTTCAGGGATTGGTACTGGTCTACGCCCGCCCGCGAAGGCACCAGCACCATGATCAGCGATACCCGGTGCTGCCATTCGGGATAGGCGTCGAGGAACAATTCAAACGCTTCCAGTCGTTGCAGGATGCCTTTGGAGTAGTCCAGCCGGTCAATCGAGAGAATGATCTTTTCCTGACCGATCTGTTGCCGGAATTTGATCACTTCGGCAATCGTCTCCGGTTCCTTGACGGCGTTTTCGTACTTTTCGTAATCAATGCCCATGGGCAGTGCGTCCACGTCCACCACCCGTCCGGGCAGTTGAACCCGGCCCAGGCTGTGTTCCAGCTCCAGGATGCGGCTCAGGGCACTCAGGAAGTGCCGTACGTAGTCGTAGGTGTGGAAACCCACGAAATCGGAGCCGATGATGCCCCACAGGATTTCCTTCCGCCAAGGCAAAGTACGAAATATTTCGTAGGAAGGAAAAGGAATGTGCAGGAAGAAACCGATGGTGGTGTCGGGCACCTGCTCCCGGATCATCTGCGGCAGGAGCATCAACTGGTAGTCGTGCACCCAGATCCGGTCGCCGGGTTCGGCGATCCGGAGCACTTCCTGGCTGAACTGTTGGTTTACTTTCTGGTACACCTCCCAGTACCGGGCGTTGTACTCAGTATACTGCTGGAAATAATGGAAAAGCGGCCAGACGGTCTTGTTGCTGAATCCCTCGTAGAAATCCTCGTAGTCTTCGGCGGATATGTACACCGGTAGCAGGTGTTCTTCCCGCAGCCGCTCCGTTACCTCCGAGGTGTCCTCGTCGGGGGCGAACGTGCGGCCGGGCCAGCCGATCCAGGTGACGTCGCCCGAATCGTGCAGGCTCTTAAGGCCCGTGGCCAGGCCGCCCGCGCTCGGCAGAAAGGTGAATTGCCCCTCTTCCCAATGGACGGATATCGGCAGGCGGTTGGAGACAATGATGGTTTTAGCCATGAGAACCAGGTTTAAGTGAACAGGCAGGTGCACTAGCGGGCAGGAGTGCGGATGGGCAAACGGATGCGGTATCCCAGTAAACGGGATGCCGCCCAGCGGGGTGCCGCCGACCGGAAACAAACGACATTGCTCGCTTACCTAAC
>JACMKY010000420.1 GCA_014379925.1 Cytophagales bacterium
CGCTTTGTGAGCGACGGCGGACTCGGCTCCATCGAGACCTCCCGCAATCCCTTGAAAGAACTGTTCCGGCGGATGAAGCGGCGGTAGGGAATAGATTCCACGTTTGTTTCCCTTCTCTCAATACTTTGCCCCTACTACCACTTTCTCTTTGAACTGCTGCGTGTTTCCGCTCGGGTCAAACAGTTCCACGTGCACGATGTAGTAGCCCGTTCGTACCTTTTCGCCCCGCTCGTTGGTGCCGTCCCAGTAGAAAGCCCCTTCGGTGGCCAGGGTTTGGTTCTGGGCGAGCCGCTTCACTTCGCGCCCGCGGGCGTCGAAAATCCGGATGGTGGCCACGTTGCCGACGCCCGCAAAGGCGTAGGAGAGCGTAGTAAAGTCGCTTTGACCATCCTCATCGGGCGTGAATACCGGCGGGTCGATGACCAGTCCACCGGGGTTGGCGGTTGGCGGTTGGTACTGCGAGTTGCGGTAGCCGGGCGTGGCGTAATCTTCCGTGCTGGCGGCCGATCGCCAGCTACCCGGGGCGTTGGCGGGGGAGTCGAAACTGATTCGCTCCAGCGAAACGCCGTTCTGGTCGTTGATCAGGACCAGGTGCTGGCCTTCGTCGTAATCGAACCGGTCGATTGGCCGGTTGGCGTCGTTGAGTAAAACCACCGTGCCCGCCCCGTCCGAATAGCTGGGCAGATCCGGCACCACCAAAAAGTTTTCTGCCGCTGCCTTCGGATACTGGCCCCTGAGAATCCGGCCGTCGGTGGTCAGGGCGTAGTATTGACCAGGGGCGATCGTTCGGTTATCGGCCGTGATCGCTTTGGCATTGGCCACGAGTCCGTCGTCTACGTTGGCCAATTGCCAGCCCTTCAGGCTCACGTGCTTGGCCGAACGGTTGTAGATTTCCACGAAATCCACGCCCCCGCCGCGCGGGTTGAACAAGACCTCATTGAGCACCACGTCGCCCGAATCGCCCGGCTGCGGCAACACCAACGTCGCTTGGGTATTGACGACCATCAGGTTTCCCGCGCAGTCGGTGAGGCCGCGCAGATTGAGGATGTAAACCGTTTGGGCTTGCAAGGCTGGGTTCAGCGTCAGGTCCACCCGTTGAAAGCCGGGGCTTTCCACGGCGACGGCACCGATCCGGATGTCCGGCGTGATCTGGTAAGGCGTCGTTACGGCCGAAAGGCTGTCCAGTTTTTCGTTGAAGACCAACTGGGCGCGGTTGGGACCCAGCACCTCCACCCGGAGGAGTTGGGGCGGGGAGAGATCGGGTTTGGCGGCGGCTACTGAATTGGGCTTGCCAGGGGTGCCCCCGGCGGAATTTTCCGAAGCCACCCAATTGCCGGCTTCCCCGCAGGGATTATTCACGTCGATCATTTCCAGCGACCAGCCCCCGTTCTTCTTTACCGAACTGTTGTACCACTGATCGGAATAGGCAACCGAAGCAATCAGTGCCCCTTGGGCATTGCGCAAACCCAGGGTTTCGCCCGTGTTGTTGAGCGAAAAATTAGCAAGACCGATTGCTTTTCCGAAGGAAGCAAATTTGCTTACCGAGGAAGTACTGCACAGGATAAGGTACTCACCGGGGCGGATGACGACGTCGGGAAACGTGCCGAAGCCCCCGTCGTCCACCAACCGGAACCGGTTGAGGGAGAGGGTACGGTTGCTGCGGTTGTACACCTCCACGAATTCGGCATCGGGCAGGCCCACGCCCGGGCTTTCGTCGGCAAAGATCTCGGTGATGATTACGTCGTGGTAGCGCACCGGAGCCACGTAGCGAAACGACGCCTGGCTATTGGCGGCCAGCAAACTGCCCTCCGCGCCGCGCACGTTGTTGACGGTGAGAACGTAAACCGTGTTTTCAACCAGTGGGGTGGCCAGCGTCAGGTGTACCCGCGAGGGATCGGTGGCATCCTGGTCCGCCTGGCTGACGATGATCCCGTTGTTGACGTCGTAGTTGGCGGCCGTCCGGGCGGAGGCGGCTTCGGGAACGTTGGAAAATGTCACGTCCACCCGCGTGGCGTCCCTGGCTTCCGCCCGGCCAAGGGTGATCGGCGCTTCCCGGATGCCAAAATCGTCGAAGAAAAACCGCTGGCGGTTGGTGGTCGTGTGTACGCACAATACCCCGAAAAAAGCAGTCGCCCGCACCGCGTTATCCGTGACGCTGCCCTGCAAGGCGAAGGCCGTACCTCCCGTCGGGTCTGCCGATACTGACCAGGTTCCCGCCGCGTCGCGGACCACGCGCACGCGCACCGCCGGGTTGGTCGCCACCGTGCCCGGCGGTCCGTCCACGATCTTGGTGGTCACCGAGCCCTGCTGCCGCCACAAATCCACGCCGTCGTTGCTGCCGTCTTCCCCGATGCGGATGAAGTAGCCGTTCAGCGAGGCGGACTTCAGGTCGGCCTGGTCGCTCATCAGGTAAACGCGGGCGTGGTTGGCATCCGAAGGGTTGAAGGTGAGCTTGGCGTAGAAGGTCCATTCCACGTGGTCAAACCCACGGCTGGGTATCGAGAGCGAAAGACGGGCCGCGGCGTTGGGTCCGTTGCTTTGCAATTGCCCTGCGTTGACGGTGAAGTTGGCCGCGTCGCCCGACCAGGGAGGATTGGCGGTGAAATCGCCGTCGGTGAAGGCATCGGAAAACTGGGCTTGCACCCGCAGGTTCAGTAGCAGAAAAAAGACCAGGCCGAATCGATGCATGAGCGTAAGACGCAACGGTCCTTTTCAGGCGGAAACTATTGGCAAGAAGGAGGACGCGGGTTTAGACCATTCAATCTAAAAACTATTTCCTTTACTTGTATGCCTGGCCTCTCGCCGCAGCATAGACTCAATGAGGTCTGGCCATGAATTGATCAACGGACGAGCTTCCCGATCGTGGCTGATGGCCCGGTTGTCGAGCCCGGAAAAACCAGTTGCCGCAGTAGACCCAACAGAACTGATTAGCGAATCGGTATAAACATTCACCGGGCGGGTCGTCAAATGAAGTGCCGTCTTCAGAAAGTCAATGCTGGTTGCGTCACATCCGCCATCAAGTTCCAGGTTTTGGATGGAGTAATACAGGAATTTGATAAAATAGTATTGCAAAAATCTTGTCAGGTCGGGGTAGGTTTGTTCAAACAAAAAATTCGTCAATGAAACTATTTACTAAAATCCTCGTGATGGGGGGCTGCTTTTTTCTCAGTAGCACCGCCCTGCTATTGGCACAGGACAAGACCGTGACCGGCAAGGTTACGGCAGAACTCAGTTCGGAAGCTTTGCCAGGGGTGAGCGTGACGATCAAAGGCACGGCCCGGGGAACCGCCACCAACGCGGATGGCACCTACGCATTATCGGCTGGACCGGAGGCAACGCTGGTGTTCTCCTTCATCGGATTTACTTCCGAGGAGGTTGCAGTGGGTAACCGGACGGTCATTGACGTTGCACTGGCTCCCGACGTCCAGACCCTTTCCGAAGTCGTGGTAGTCGGCTACGGCACCCAGAAACGCCAGGATGTGACCGGGGCGATCAGTTCGGTCAGTGCGGCACAAATTGAAAAAACACCCGTGACTACGCTGGATCAGGCCCTCCAGGGAAGGTCGGCTGGGGTGCAGGTGACCAACAACGATGCTTCACCAGGGTCGGGTATTCAGGTTCAGATCCGGGGAATCGGGGGGTTTGGCAGCAATGACCCGCTTTACGTAGTGGATGGTTACCCCATCACTGGTGGTATCAACACCCTGAACCCTTCGGATATTGCTTCCATGGATATACTAAAGGACGCATCGGCCACCGCCATTTACGGGAACCGGGCCGCGAACGGAGTGGTGATCATTACCACGAAGCGAGGCAAGGCGGGCGAGTTGCAGGTTGCTTTTGATGCCCTGGCCTCTTTTCAGACCGAACCCAGCGTGTACAAGCTGTTAAATGCCCAACAATTTGCTACCCTTGCCAATGAGCGGGCAGTACCCGATGCTTTTCAACCCGTTGCGGAATGGAACAATCCGGCCGCCTTGCGGAACGTAGACTGGCAGGAAGAGCTTTATCGGACCGGATTAAGGCAAAACTACAACCTTGCCATTCGGGGGGGGAGCGATAAGGTGCAGACTTCCTTTTCTTTGGGATTTCTTGATCAAAAAGGAATTATTCTGGGATCGGACTACCGGCGCTACAACGCGGCTTTAAACCTGGATTATTCGGTAACCAATTGGCTCAAGTCCTCCACGAGCGTTAAATACAGCCGGAACGACAGCCGAATAGCCTTGGGCACGGGGGGGCAAAATGCCGGGGTTGGCGTTGGAACGTTTACCAAATTAATTCCTACCCTGACGGGCAACCCGCTGACCGACCAGGTAAAAGATGCCAACGGCAACTATGGGTATTACACCAAAAACAATACGGCCGTAAATTACCTGGATAATCCCGTGGCGTTTATCGAAACCCAGGATCAAAAAAACCAGAACAATTATTTATTGGCTTCTGCCTCGCTGGAAGCCACGCTAGCCAAAGGATTAAGGTTGAAGACAAATTTCGGCGTGAACGTCAGTGATTATTCCGGCTATTACTTTACGCCTTCCCACGATCGCCTGCAAGCACCGGTCCTCTCGAACTATTCCCAAAGCGCCAACAACACTGCGGAATATTTGTGGGAAAATACCGTAGCCTACACCAGAAAATTCGGTATTCACAGCATTGATTTCGTGGGTGGAATCTCCTCCCAGGAAAATACGTTTCGGCGAATGGGGGCCGGAGGGATTGGTCAGATCAGCGATCGCCTTAGAAATTTAGCCAATGTTCAAACCATTACCAGTGTCTTCGGCGACCAGGTTACCTACTCGTTGGCTTCTCAGTTTGGAAGGTTGAGTTACAACCTGTTGGATCGTTACCTGATTACGGCTACGGTAAGGCGGGATGGATCTTCGAAGTTTGCCGACGCCAACCAATACGGCGTATTCCCGTCGGTATCGGCGGCCTGGAGAATCAAAAACGAATCTTTCCTGGCCAACGTAGATGCGCTAAGTGACCTGAAACTGCGGGCAAGCTACGGAGAGGTTGGCAACCAGGGTGGCATTGGCCCTTTTCGGTACTTAGGGCAGTACGGAACCGGGGGAAATGCCTTGTCGGCGGTTAACAATGGATACGTATTCAACAAAAAGTACGCGGAAGGCTTGGTGCTGCTGGGTTTACCCAATCCTGATCTGAAATGGGAAACGTCGGTGCAAACGGACATTGGCTTGGACGCGGCCTTTTTGGGCAATAAGCTGACCCTCACGGCGGATTATTACCGCAAGGAGTCCCGCGATTTCTTGTTGGATATTCCGGTCCCCTCTCAAACCGGCTTCTCGGTTGCCTCAAGAAACGTAGGGAGTATCCGCAATACGGGCATCGAATTAGGGTTGGAATACCGTGAATCGGAAGGGGCGTTCAAATACGGGATTTCGGCCAACGTAACTACGGTAAACAATGAAATCCTGAGTCTCTACGACGGATTAAACGCCATCGGTAACATTGGTGGTTTAGGATTTCCGAACGTTGGCGGAAATACCTGGGTGCAATTTAGCCGATCCGAAGTGGGTGGAGAGGTTGGGGCTTTTTATGGATACAGGAATGCCGGAATCTTTCAAACCGACACGGAAATTGCGGAGCTGAATCAGGCCGCGGGTCCCAATACTTTTTACCAGGCTTCTACCACGGTGGCTGGCGACCGGAAATTTGCCGATATTGGCGGCCCGGATGGGGTACCCGATGGCAAAATTACCGCCGATGACCGGACCATTATTGGTAGCCCGATTCCTGACTTTTTTGGGGGTCTGAATTTTGATGCCAGCTTTAAAAATTTCGACTTCAACATGTTCTGGTATGCTTCGGTGGGGAACGAAATTTTTAATTACACCAGCAGGGTACTGCAAACTTTTGGAGCCACCCAGGGAGGCATCGGACTCCAGAACGTAAGTGAGGAATACTACAACAACCGTTGGACGGCTACCAATCCCTCCACTGAATACCCGAGGGTTACGCGGCCCGATTTGAATGGGAACACCCGCCCCTCGGATGCCTACGTGGAGGATGGCAGTTACCTCCGGTTGAGAAACGTTCAGTTGGGGTATACCTTGCCGGCTGCCCTCACCCGGGGTGCCAACATTAGCAAAGTAAGGGTATTTGTGAGTGCTCAAAATTTGTTCACGATTACCAAGTATTCGGGTTTGGATCCGGAAATCGGACAGATTGGGGACCCGGACAATGGCAACAGCAGAAACGTAACCTTGTCCGGGATTGATGTAGGTACGTACCCAATATCAAGGTTCTTTGGCTTGGGATTGAACGTGACGTTTTAATTATAATCTGAAATTTTATGAAAACCAACAAAAATATATACTTGCTTATTTTCGGCCTGGTAACCTTGTTGCCAATGAGCTGCAACAATTATTTAGACCAAACCGATACCAGGAGCATTTCCGATGCGTCTTTGTTCAAAAAGCCACAGGACGGAATCAACCTGGTGAACGCCATCTACGATACTTTCCACGACGGGGATTTCATGAATAAATCGTTGTGGTACGGGGCAAACTTCTTATCGCAGGATTTTCATAATTACGGGGCGGATGTGTTCTTTGAAACCTACGAAGTGCCGGCCAACTTTGATCCGCTCAATATATTGTGGCGAAGGTCGTACCAGGGAATCGCGCGGGCAAACTCCGCCATTCCGATCATTGCTAAAATGAGGGCGGAACAAGTGATTGATGAGCAATTAGCCAATCGGTTGAGCGGAGAAGCGTATTTCCTCCGGGGCGTTTTTTATTATTATTTGGCCTGTAGTTTCGGGGGCGTGCCTTTGGAACTGCAAACGATCATGGATGAGGGCCGCCATCCCAGGAACACGCAGGATGAAGTGTTTGCCTCAGTTGCGGCGGACATGCAAACGGCGGCGGGATTATTACCCTGGAAAGAGGATCTGGGCGTTGAAAATATAGGAAGGGTGTCCAAAGGAGCGGCACTGGCTTACCTGGGATCGGCACAAATGTGGACAAAGAATTACGCGGAGGCGGTAAATACCTTCAATCAGCTCGAAGGAAAGTACCAGCTGAAAGCAGAATTCATCGACATCCACGAGTACAGTACCCAGAATAACGAGGAGTCAATTTTTGAAATTCAGTATCTGGAAGGGGTTGACCAGTCGTGGGGTCACGCGAACGAAACCATCTGGTTTTCTTCCTTCCACATGCCGGAGGAAGTATCCAATTTTGGCTACTCTTACGCCGACCCAAAACTTTACGCTTCTTTTGAAGCGGGCGATAAAAGAAAACTGGCGACGGTGCTCGGTCCTGGCGATGAGCACCCAAGTCCGGCCATCGACATCAAGAACTATCCAAAAGTGATAGAACAGTTTGGCGGCATCAACACGCTGGGAACCGTTGACAAACCCTGGAAAGGAGCGGATGGACTCCGGTCTGGATACTACAGCGTAAAAACCTGGCGAGATCCGAACGTGACCGGTAGTACCGGTCCTAAACAACCCATTTTTGGTGGCCAAAACATCATCATGATGCGTTTGGGAGAAGTACTGCTGAGCAAGGCCGAAGCACTGTCGAAAAGCGGCAACGAAGCGGCCGCCCGGGATATCGTCAATAACGTAATCCGAAAGCGGGCTGGTTTGGGACCGATCGCTGCCTCAACCCCCATCACTGACGTACTCATAAACGAATACCGCCACGAATTATCCGGTGAAATGTCCCTCTGGTTTCTCCTGAGAAGATCCGGTGAGCACATTGGTTACGTGAAAAAAGCGTTTAACATAAACATCCCAAACGGGAAAGACGTATTGCCAATCCCGCAACAGGTGATCTTGGACAATTCAACCGTAAAACAGAATCCTGGTTACTAAAAGATACTTTTTGATGGTGTTGGTGCAAGACGGAAAGTGACGAGGGCTTTGTATATATTACGAAGCCCTCGTTGCGTAACTGAAACCCGCTTGTTATTTATCCGCCCCTTACC
>JACMKY010000421.1 GCA_014379925.1 Cytophagales bacterium
GCCTTTTCAACCACCACCCCGGCCAGAAAGTAGCCTTCATCGCTGTATTCCCAATCGGTGCCGGGCGTGGAATGCATGGGGGTTTCCTTGGCCGCTTTCAACATCACTTCCTTGCTGTAGTTGAGTAAGTAGGAGCCGTTCATCTTCGGCTCAAAGGCCATTTCTAAACCCGCCATGTGGCCCAACAGTTGGCGAACCGTAATGGGGTTCCAGGCGGCCGGGGCATCATCAACGTAAGCAACCAACTTGTCTTCTAAAGAAAGCTTTCTTTCGTGGGCCAAGGTGACCACCAAAGCCGCCGTCATCTGTTTAGTCAAGGAAGCGAGTTCAAAAACGGTTTTTTGAGAAACCAGCGTGTTCAGTTCCAGGTTTGAGAAGCCGTAAGCGCCCACGTAGAGCAGCTCACCCCGTTTTAAGACGGCAATGGCCGCCCCCGGCACTTTTGCCTCCTTCAGGAAGCGCGTTACGGTGCTGTCAATCCGCCGAACGTCAACCCTCGGTTGAGCGCGGCAAGGGAAAACCGTTCCGGAGAGGACCAACAAAAGCAACGTCAGCAGGCCAGTTTTCATAAAAAAGATGTTGGGAGTGGACAGTACAGCCAGGGAGTTTACAAAGCGAATGCCAATGTATTAAAAATCTGTAAGTCAATACTTTATGCTTACATTTTGGCGCGTAGCCGGTGGTGTGTGTAACGGTTTCGTTACAGCGGCCTATTTATTTTCGTTACAGTTCTTTACCTTGGCCTTCGCATTCCCTCCCCGCGCACGCCAATGAATAAGCAAGCCGGCAACCTGTTGATTGTCGACGACGACCCGGACGTGTTGACTACCGCCCGCATGTTGCTCAAGCAACACGGTTTCAGCGTCCGAACCGAATCCAATCCCCGCGCGATTCCGGCCGCCCTGGCCGGGGAAAGCTTCGACGTGATTCTGTTGGACATGAATTTCACCAAGGGCGAAAATGACGGGGCGGCGGGAATGCAGTGGTTGGCGCACATCCTGGACGCCGATGCGCACGCCGTCGTCGTCCTGATGACGGCCTACGGCGAAGTGGACCTGGCCGTACGCGCCATCAAGCAGGGCGCCACCGATTTCGTGCTGAAGCCCTGGAAAAACGAAAAGTTGCTGGCAACCATCCTCTCGGCGTTGCAACTGCGGAAATCGAAGCTGGAGGTGGAAAAGCTGCGGAGCACCCGGCAAAGTCTCAGCGCGGACATTGGCCGGCAGTACGGCGATCTGATCGGTCACTCTCCGGCCATGGGGCCGGTGTACGAATTGATCGGCAAAGTGGCCCCCACCGACGCGGACGTGCTGATTCTGGGCGAGAACGGAACCGGCAAGGAACTGGTGGCCCGGGCCCTGCACCACCGCTCGCTGCGCAGCAAGGAAGTATTCATCAGCGTGGACCTGGGCGCGATCAGCGAAAACCTGTTCGAGAGTGAACTGTTTGGTCACGCCAAGGGCGCCTTCACCGATGCCAAGGAAGACAAGCCGGGACGCTTTGAGCTAGCTGCCGGGGGCACTATTTTCCTGGACGAAATTGGCAACCTATCCCTGCCTTTGCAAGCCAAGCTGCTGACCGTACTGCAAAGCCGGAAGGTACGCCGGGTGGGCGCCAACCAGGAAAAAGCCATTGACGTCCGCCTGATCTGCGCCACCAACCAGCCCCTCCACGAGATGGTGCACGACCATACCTTCCGTCAGGATTTGCTCTACCGGATCAACACCGTGGAAATACGGGTGCCTGCCCTCCGGGAAAGGCGCGAAGACGTGCCGCTCCTGGTCGACCATTTTCTGCGGCTGTACGCCAAAAAATACCAGAAAGCGGGTTTGCGGGTGGAAGCGCCGGTAATTGAGAGGCTACAGAAATACGACTGGCCGGGCAACATCCGGGAGCTGCAGCACGCGGTTGAACGGGCGGTTATTCTTACCGACGGCCCGGTCGTTTCGTCGGCCGATGTATTGTTGAGCCAGGTGCGTCCGCCCAACCAGCAAGCGGGTGGCCGCCCACCGTTGCGGGAAGTGGAAACGCTGACGCTGGAAGAAGTGGAGCGCCGGTATCTGATGGAGCTAATCGGCCAGAACGGCGGCAACGTATCGAAGGTAGCCAAGGCGTTGGGAATGACCCGGCCCGCGCTCTACCGGCGAATCAACAAACATGGCTTATAGACGATTCTCCGTTCGGGTAACGCTGCGGTTGGTTGCCTTGCTGGCCAACCTGGTCACCCTGGCGTTCATTTTCGCCCGGACGGAACTGTTCTTCAGCCAACTCATCCTGCTGCTTTTTCTCCTCTTCCAGGTCTATGACCTCGTCCAGTTGGTCACCCAGACCAATCGCGACTTAGCGCGGTTCCTGCTGGCCCTCCGTCAGTCCGACTATTCGGTCAGCTTCCGGGATCCGGCGCCGACCGACCCCTCGTTTGGGAGCCTGCACGCCTCGTTCGACGAGATCATCGATGCCTACAAAAAACTGGAGGCCCGCCAGGAATCACAATTCCTGTTTTTCAAACTCATCATCGAAGGGGTCAACGTGGGCATCATCTCCTTGTCGGGAGAAAACAAATTGGTGGTGGTCAACAAAGCGGCCGAAAACCTGTTGAAGCTGCCCGGCGTTCCGTCGTGGTCCCAGGTTCAATCCCGGCAACCCGCCTTTGCCGAGGCGGTGCGGTTGGCGGGCGGTGGCCGCCGCCTGGTGGAAATGAGGGATGCGGAGGAAACCCGGCAGTTGTCGGTGGGGGTGGATACTGTTTTGTTGCTGGGAGAGCCCTACCGGATTATTACCTTCCAGGACATCCGTAGCGAAATCGAACAGAAGGAAATCGAAGCCTGGCACACGCTCATCCGCGTGCTCACCCACGAAATCACGAATTCGGTTACCCCACTCGTTTCGCTGACGGAAACGATGCGGATGATCCTGGAAGAGGAAGGCCACCCCAAAAAACCGTCGGCCGTGACGGAAGAAAACATTGCCGACCTGCACTTTTCCCTGCGAACCATCCAGAAGCGCAGCGACGGCATGCTTCACTTCATCCGGGATTACCGCAAACTCACCAAAATCCCGGTTCCCCGCCTGGAAGCGGTAAAAATCGGGGAATTGCTGGCCAGCGCCGGCCGGTTGATGCGGGGAGAAATGCACCGGCGGGAAGTGAAGCTATTCACGCGGCTAACCGACCCCGAACTCACCGTCCAGGCCGACTTTCAGTTGGTGGAGCAAGTGTTGATCAACCTGATTACCAATAGCCTGCAAGCGCTGGAAGGCGTTCCCGCCCCGGTGATCGAACTCTCCGCCTACACCCGCGATGACCACCTGATCATCGAGGTAACCGACAACGGAAAAGGCATTGACCGGGATAAGCTGGAACAGATTTTCGTTCCCTTTTATTCCACCCGGGAAGAAGGTTCCGGCATTGGTCTGAGCTTGTCGAGGCAGATCATGAAACTGCACCAGGGAACCCTTCGGGTACGCTCCGAAAAGGGAATAAAAACCAGCTTCCAGCTTCAATTCCGGGTCAGACACCACCACAGTGCAATGGGTGAGGAAGCTAAGATGGCATAAACCCGGCTTTTTGGCAATGAAAAGATGCAGTACGCTTCCGAAGTGCGGAGTGAAAAAGCGCCCCCGTTTAGCTGCCCGCCTTTGCCGCTTGGTGCGCTTGATTCGCATCAATACGATGATAGCCAAACCGCAAGGCTCCTGTTCACAACCGGCAAGCTGGCTGCGCCCGGCTTCTTTTCAATTCTTAAAAGGCCATTCCCAACCACAACCAACCTATTGCAAAGCACTGCTTGACCGCCGCCGTCCTGCCAGTTGTGAATTCATTTCCGCCACTTGCCAACCGCGGCTACTGTCACTGGTCTTACCCACCTAATTTCAAAGGCCGGCCGCGGTATAATTCGGTCTTGCGTACCCAAAAACCGCCATGGGTAACCCCTTGCAATGGTGTCCTCTTTTTAATTTTTCAGTCCGGTAGGGCCAACCCAATTCGGATGAAAGGCGAAACGGGGATTGCTTCCCACGAATCCGGCACGCCAACGAGGCGGCCGGGGCGTGCTGGGTTTTCCCTTAATTGCCAGGCTTCGGGCGTACGCAAACCGTGGCTTTGCCATTCATTCTTTCACGGAATTACTTACTGCCCGGCCAGGGTATAAAGCAGGGTGTTCGATCAACTTTGAAACGCCAACTCCGCCGCCGTTCTTGACAATTACCTTGGTATGGCCAGCAATCAATCGCCAGTAGATCCTTCCCCGTTTTCGGCTCACCCCGAAAGCCCGCCGCCCGCGGCGCCCAACCAACCTTCCTGCTACCTCATTGGGGAAAGTTCTTTACTAATTGAGTGCACTCAGGTTTTGGTACGGGCAGGCTTTGAGGTGAAGGGCATCTTTTCTTCGGACGAAAACGTGCGGCGCTTTGCCGACGAATTCCGTTTAACGTGCAGCCATCCCCGGGATGGCTGGGCGGAGGCACTGGCGCGCTCCCCGTTCGATTACCTTTTCAGCATCGTCAATCGGTTTATCCTGCCGGAGGCCATCCTGGGGCTGCCCCGAAAAATGGCCATCAACTACCACGACGGCCCCTTACCCGCCTACGCGGGGGTCAATGCTACCTTCTGGGCCATTGTCAACCGTGAGAAGCGGCATGGCATCACCTGGCACGCCATGGACCAAGGCATTGATACCGGAGACATTCTTAAGCAGCCCCTCATTGCTTTGGCCGAAAAGGAAACCTCCATCAGCCTTAACCTGAAATGCTACGAAGCAGCGATTCACTCCTTTCGCCAGTTGGCCGGGGAACTCCGGTCCGAAGCGCTCCAGCCTCGCCAGCAAGCCATCGAAAAACGTACCTACTACCCACGGAGCAAGCGCCCCGCCCGGGGAAGTGTCATTAGCTGGCAGCAGGGGGCGGAAGAAATTGAATCGCTCTGCCGGGCTTTGGACTTCGGATTCGGCAGCAATCCGATGGGGTTGCCAAAAGTGCTCCTTCAGGGCACCCCGTTGATTTTGTCCGACGTGGAAGTGCTGGCCGGCCCGGCTTCGCCTCCCGGAACCGTAGTCTGCATCCGGGAGGAAGAAATTCACGTGGCAACCGCGGACCAGCGCATTGCCATTCGCCAGGTTCAAACCCTGGCCGGCGTGGTCATTTCCGCCGCCCAATTGGTGAGCCGGTTCGGACTTTACGAGGGCTACCACTGGGAGGAGACCAGCCCGGAGCAGTTGGCACTGCTCGAAAACCTGGATGCCGGGGTTGCCCCCCACCAGGATTACTGGGTAAAGAAGCTCGCCCGTTTCCATCCCGCCGCGTTGCCCGGCGCCCATCGGCGGGGAACCGAAATGCCAGCGGGCCTGGCGCGAACCGAGGTTCCAATCAGTCCGGCAGTCGAAGCGTTCCTGTTAAAGAAAACGTTGAATGCCGAAGATTTTCTCAGTGCCGTTTTCCTTACCTACCTGTTCCGGATCAACGGGCAAACCAACGTGGGAGTCGGGTATCAAACCGATCAACTGGTGAAACAGGGTAAAGGCTCCCATCACCTTTTCTCGGATTGCCTTCCCTTGCAGCTGGAGATAAAAGGGGATGCCAGCTTTGAAGAAAATTACGCGGCGCTCCGGAGGGAAGTTGCGGCCATCACCAAACACGGGACCTACGGGGGGGATATCGTACTGAGGTACCCAGCCCTGCGGGCGGTGCCGGAACGGATGGGGCCGGATTTTTTTTCGGTAATCATTCGTAAAACCCAATCCCCCGGCCGGGCTTTGGACGTTCCGGTTAACGCATTTTCGGTGGTGGTGTCCGATCAGCCGACCTGCACCATTCTCTACAATCCGCGCGCGTGGGAGCGCAGCGGGGTGGAAGCCGTCGCCCATCAAATCTCCGTCTTACTGGAGAGCCTGGTTAGCCAACCGGCACTGCCCGTCAAATCGCTCGGCCTGGTCACTGACCAGGAGCGGCACCAGTTGCTTTACGAATGGAACGCCACCCGGGTAACCTATCCGCGAGACCGGTTAATTCACCAGTTGGTGGAAGAACAGGCAAAACGACGGCCCGAATCGGTCGCGCTCACCAGTGGAGAAGTGTTTCTTACTTACCAGCAATTGGACCGGCAGGCCAATCAACTGGCCCGCCATTTGCAAAAGCGCGGGGTTGGTCCGGAAGTTATGGTCGGGA
>JACMKY010000422.1 GCA_014379925.1 Cytophagales bacterium
AAAGACTTTACCCTTCGCTGCTGAGCAGCCGTTACTATTACCTTATTCAGCTCCGGAAGCAAATCGAACAAATTGTGGATCAATTTCTTAGGCGGGAACAAAACCTGGTCCTGGCCGATTACGGCTGCGGCAACAAGCCCTACGAGCCGCTGGTCGCGCCTTACGTGGGGCAATACCTGGGCATTGATCTGCCCGAAAATCCCCGGGCCGACATCGTCATTTCGCCGCAGGGGAAAATTCACGCGACGGATGGCTCCGTAGACGTAGTGCTTTCCACGCAAGTACTCGAACACGTGGAAAACCCGCTTTTCTACCTGGCAGAAGCCCACCGTATCCTCCGGGATAGGGGTTTGCTCATTCTGAGCACGCACGGCTATTGGATGTTTCACCCCGACCCCAACGACTTCTGGCGGTGGACTTCAACGGGTTTGCAGAAGATCGTGCGCGAAAGCGGCTTTGAGATTCACTATTTTCAGGGCATCATTGGTCGGTCGGCGATGGGGTTGCAACTGTTTCAGGACGGGTTGCTGTTCAAGCTTCCCGTTTTCCTGCGTCCGGTACTTTCCGTGGTCATGCAACCTTTCATTGCCTTATTCGACAAGACCACCCGGCAAGAGACCAAAAACCGCGATGCCTGCACCTTCGTGCTGGTCGCCCGGAAAATACCAGTCACCCAATGAATCTGTGCATCGCTTATCCCAATCGATCTTCGTATTCCGAAACGTTCATCCGCAACCATATTCAGGAATTAAAGCCAACCCGCGCCATTTACGAGGGTTGGTATCCGGCGGTGCAGTCGGATGGAACGCCGGTTTTACCGTTTCCGCTCCGGTACCCGTTGATCAGGGGAACGCTCCGCAATCTGGTTCCGTACCCTTACCATACCCTGCACAGCCATTGTCTGACCCGTTACTTACGAAACAACCGCATTGAGGTATTGCTGGCTGAGTACGGGCAAATGGGCGTTTCTCTATCCGATGCCTGCGTTCGGGCGGGCGTGCCTTTTGTCGTGCATTTTCACGGGGCAGACGCCTACCATTACGCCACGTTGACCAAGTACGGTACCGCTTACCGCACCATGTTCGAGCGAGCGGCGGCCATCGTGGTGGTTTCAACCGACATGAAGAAACAACTGCTGGGTTTGGGCGCCGACGAACAAAAGATCAGTTACAATCCTTACGGAGTGGATGTTCAGAAATTTTACGGAGCCAACCCGGTGATGGCACCTCCGCTGTTCGTTGCCGTGGGACGTTTCACGGAAAAAAAGGCCCCTCACGCCACGTTGAGGGCTTTTGCTCAGGTAGTGGCAGCGGTCCCCGAAGCCCGGCTGGTCATGGTGGGCGACGGGGAGTTGTGGGAACAATCCAGACAGCTGGCCGCCGAGTTGGGAATTGCACCCGCGGTGGAATTTGCCGGGGTACAACTGCCGGAAAAAATAGCGGAGATCTCGCGGACCGCCCGGGCTTTCGTGCAACATTCGCAGCGCGCCGCCAGTGGCGACTCGGAAGGAACGCTGGGCGGCCA
>JACMKY010000423.1 GCA_014379925.1 Cytophagales bacterium
AGAGCTGCGGGTGCGCCTTGGCAAATCCCTCGGCCACCCGCAGCAGGTCGACGGTGCGCACCCGCGTGGCCAGCAGCGACTGGTGGGCATCCCGGAAGGTGGTGTCGGTGTAGTGAACCGCCCGCTCGTCCTTGAGCCAGCTCATCAGCTTTTCCCGTCCCCAGGCGTCCAGTTTGTTCTTGCCGCCCCAGGGCACGCTGTCCGCGTGTTCCTTCCAGGGAGCCACCTCGGGGGTCTTGGGCAACCGGAACGTTCGTTTGGGGTCCTTGTTTTTCACGTCCGGGTTGCCGTTGACGATCACGTCGGCCAGGTAGCGCAGTTTTTTCGTACCCCGGTCCTGCGGCTGCTTGAGCTCGAACAACTCGGGGTGGTTGTCGATGAAGAGCACGGTGGCCTGTCCCTTGTAGAAGGTGGGGTGGGCGATCACGTTTTCCAGGAAGCTGATGTTGGTTTTCACCCCCCGGTTGCGGAATTCGCTCAGCGTGCGCTGGAGCCGTTCGCTGGCGCCCCGCAGGGTACGGCCCCGCGCCGAGATCTTGACCAGCATCGAATCGAAAAACGGCGAAATCCGCACGCCCGCGTAGGAACTGCCCTCGTCGAGCCGGATGCCGAAGCCGCCCGCGTTGCGGTAGGCGATGAGGATGCCGAAGTCGGGCCGGAAGCCGTTGGACGGGTCCTCGGTGGTGACCCGGCACTGAATGGCGTAGCCCTGGCAGGGAACGTCTTCCTGGCGGAGGATGTAGATGCCCGGGTCGGCCAGGCTGCGGCCTTCGGCGATCAGGATCTGCGACCGCACCAGGTCCACGCCGGTGATTTCCTCCGTGATGGTGTGCTCGACCTGGATGCGGGGATTTACCTCGATGAAATAGATATTCTCGTCCTTGTCCACCAGAAATTCCACCGTCCCGGCGTTCTGGTAATTCACCCGCCGGGCAATCCGCAGGGCGTAGTCGTAGAGTTGTTGCTTGGTTTGGTTTTTCAGGGTGGGTGAGGGGGCAATCTCCACTACTTTCTGGAAGCGGCGTTGCACCGAACAATCGCGTTCGTAGAGGTGGATCAGGTTGCCGTAGTGGTCGCCCAGCAGCTGGACCTCGATGTGCTTGGGGTCTTCGATGTATTTCTCCAGAAAAACCGTGTCGTCGCCGAAGGCGTTGCGGGCTTCGTTGCGGGCCTCCTCGAAGGCTTTTTCCAGTTCCGGCTCGCTGCGCACGATGCGCATGCCCCGTCCCCCCCCGCCCGAGGTCGCCTTGATCATCACCGGGTACCCGATCCGCCCGGCTTCCTGGCGGGTAACTTCCACGGTCAGGAGGGATTCGTGGCTGTCCTCGATGACGGGCACCCCAATTTCCAGGGCGATGACTTTGGCCGCCATCTTGTCGCCCAGTTGCTCCATGGCTTCGGGGGTGGGTCCCACAAAAATGATTCCCTCTTCACGGCACCGCCGGGCGAACTGTACGTTTTCCGACAAGAATCCGTAGCCGGGGTGGATGGCATCCACCCGGAGGCGCTTGGCCAACCCGATGATGGCCTCAATGTCCAGGTAGGGCTTGAGCGGCTCGTCTTCCCGGCCGATCTGGTAAGCCTCGTCGGCCTTGTAGTGGTGCAGCGAATAGCGGTCTTCGTAGGTGTAAATGGCTACGGTACGGATGTTGAGTTCGGAGGCGGCCCGCAGGACGCGGATGGCGATCTCGCCCCGGTTGGCAACCAACAATCTTTCTATTTTCTTCGTTTGGGAGGCCATGGTGGACGCGCGGATTGAAGGATGGGCCGACCTGTCCCGCCGTCCGGCGGGTGGACAGAATCAGCACGACGGAAAGTCAAACGCCGATCAGGAATGATTTATGGTGAACGATTGGGGAACAACGAAAGGGAGATTGGTCATTCGCCATTGCCTGCACCGGAAAGATAAAAGAAACCCCTTGCATAATGAACCCCAAATCTATTTTTTATGAAGCGGAAGTTTGGAGAATTAGCGGATTGCTTTGAATAAAGTGCAATAAAAAACCTTCTGACCAGGATTCATTACCAGCGCTATTGTTCATCCGAAAAAACTGGCCCTACCCGAACCGGCACCAAACGGGTGGGTTGGCCGCCCTCAACTCCTTTGTATTATGACGAAGCAACGCTTTTTATCCGGGCTACTCCTGTCGGGCCTTCTCTTCACGGCGGCCACTTGCGGACGCCCCCCCACCCGGGCCGTGCCCCCGGAAATTTTCGGGCGCTGGTTTCATTCCTTCGAGGAGGAAACGCCGGGTACGAACGTGTACCGTCCCGAAAGCTTCGGCTTCCCCCTCGCCCGGGGACGGACGGGTTTCGCTCTCTACGAAGACGGCCGGTTTGAGCAGTACGACATCGCGCCGACCGATGGTTTGGAAACCACGCCCGGCACCTGGGAGTCGCCGGAAAAGAACACCGTGCGGGTACAACTCAATGGCGTGCGGGAAGGCCGGCCCGCCTCGTTCCAGTTCCAAATCGTGTCCGTGGAAAAAAACCGGCTGATTCTCCGCCGGGAGCAGTAGACGTTTGGCGTTTTACCGTACCCATCGGCTGGCTTAGACCCATCCGATGGGGATTTGTTGGGCGTTTTCCGCTACGGATGGAAAGGCGGACCGTATCGGACCGTATCCGGTTTGGCGGGTGTACGGCGGTAAACCCGTTTACTGGCCAGCGTCGAGATTGCATTACCCCCTGATCCGTCCGTACCGCTGCGGTTCAGGGAACCAGGGTCGAACCCCAAACCCCGACATTTTTTATGTATATCCGTAATAAAAAATCGAATTAACCAAATTATCGCCACGTGTACCAAATAACGGTAAATCAACCTTTTCTGTCAAACGTATTTGGTATATCTTTAATAAAAAACACGGGAAGAGTTATGCCCAAGGGTGCCCACCTGAGAAAGGAGCCGGATTTGAAGAGAGTAAAGTCCGTCCTGTTGAGATTCACCGACCAAGAGTTCAACCTGTTGCAGAAATACTGCCAAGGCTTGGGAATTGAGCGTTCGGAGATGATGCGAGAGGCCATTTTCAAGGCCGTCAGTTTGCAGCAGCAAGTCAGGGAAGCGCAATCGGCGGAGCTACCGGGCCAAACGCCGCCGCCCCAACCGGAGAAAGGGGCGGAGGGATTTCTGGAGGAACTGGTGCAGATCTACCAACGGCTGGCCCAAAAACGGGGTTTCGACCGGAAGGTGGATTGTAATATCTACCGCGCCACCCTTCACGAATTCACCAGCCTGTTGAATGACTACTCGCAGAAGGCACTCCAGGAAGAATTCGAACGGTACTGCAATAATTTGTTCACCGCGGATTTCATCAACAGCCACCTGTTCCGGGGCTTTGAGCTTCACCTCACGGGCAACTTCGTTTTCTGGAACAAGCACAACCGGGGATCGGGCAACTACGTCGGGTATTGAGACCCGCGGACGGCCCGGTGGCCCCGCCTACTTTTTGTGCCTAATTTGATTATCTTCCGGCCCAAATCAAGTCATACCCCAAAACATGGACCCGGTAAGGAGATTGCCACCGTACGCAGTCTGGTGGTTGTTACTGGCTTTTTCCGGTCCCGCCCACGGGCAGGGAAAGCAACGAATCGAGCTGGAAACGGACAACCGCACCAGCCAGATCGTGCCGCTGGGCGAAAACGGGTTGGTGCTCTTCTCGGAAGCCGGCAAGGGTAAGCTCCGCTTCGTGAAGTACGGGTCGGATCTCGAACCGGCCTGGAGCGTGGAAAGCCCGGTCAACCCCACCCTGGACGTGGTTCAGTACACCCGCGACAGCAGTGCGGTGTACGTGTTGCTGGCCCGTTCGAAAAGCGCCGACTACCAGGTGGTCAAACTAAGCACCAACGCCGGTTTCGCCGTGCGCTTCGACCTCTATTCCATCAACCGCTTCGAAATCGCCGAGTTCAAAGCCAACGGCAACGACGTTTACCTGGCCGGCCGCGTGAAAAACGAGCCCGTGTTGATGCACATGAACCTCACCACCAAGCAGAACCGCGTGTTGCCCATTGCCTACAAGGGCACGGCCGAAATCCAGTCGGTGGAGGTGGACCCGGTAACGGGGCTGGTCAACGTGGCCGTGGCGGCGCGCCGGGGCAAGGAAAGCTCGATGATCATCAAGTCCTTTGCCCCGGAAGGGCTGGCCGTGCAGAACGTGCTGCTGCCACCCGCCGAAGAACGCAGCCTGCTCACGGGACGGCTCAGCTCCCTGAGCGATTCACGGCAACTGGTCATCGGCACCTACGGCCTGCGGACCTCGCAGTACACGCAGGGACTCTTCATCACCAAACTGCAGGACAACGCGCCCGAATTCACCAAGTACTACAGCTTCACGGACTTCAAGAATTTTTTTAAGTTCATGAACGGGCGTCAGCAGGAGCGGATGGAAAAAAAGATCCAGCAGAAGAAGCAGCGGGGAGACGACCTGAAGCTCCAATACCGCCTGCTGGTGCACGACATCATCGAGAAGGACGGGCAGTACGTGATGGTGGCCGAGGCTTACTACCCCGAATACCGCTACCGGAATTCCTACAACGGCTTGTATCCCGGTTATGGTTACGGCGGCTACGGCTACGGGCGCTACGGCGGCTACAGTCCGTACGGCTCCTCCTACGGCGGCAACGCGCCCGTCTTCGACGGCTACGTTTACACCCACGCGGTGGTGGCGGGATTTGACCAGCAGGGCAACCTGCTGTGGGACAACAGCTTCGAGTTTTCGGACATCAAGACTTATTCACTCCGCGAAAAGGTAAAAGTCAACGTCCAGCCCGGCCACATCACGCTGCTCTACAGCCACAACGGTTACATCAAGTCGAAGGTGATCCGGGGCAACGAGGTGGTAGAAGGCGTGACCAACACCCCCATCGGCACCGAATACGAAGGCGACAAGGTGAAGCGCAGCTCCACCGACGAGCTGGAATACTGGTACGGCAACTACTTCGCCGCCTGGGGATACCAGAAAATCCGGAACACGTCCGATCAGCCGGTCAAGAGCAACCGCAACGTGTTCTATGTCAATAAGATCGCGTTCTGAATAAACGATTCGTCCCTTGGCGTTTTCCCCAACGGGAGGATTCAGTTGGGGGGAGGAGTTTCGATTTCTCCCCAACCCAACTTTACACTGAGCCACGGTGTCTGATTAACCCCCTTTCGGGCGGAACAGCGCTTCTAGAGTTTCAACTTCAATCCCATTTCTTTTTTCATGGCCAACAGCGCCTCGGCGTTGCCCCTTGCGTCATCCACCGGGTGATGGGTGTGGGCCGTTCGACGCAGGTGCTTGAAGTTTTGGAAGGTATCCTTCACCAATCCTTTGTAGAGACCGCCCAGGTTTTGGGAACTGTGTCCGAATGGATTTTCGCCCAGGAAATGGTGGAAGTACCAAGCCACGAACATCCAGTCAAACCCGTTGTTGTCGCTGATGAACAGCGGCCGGTCCCGGCAGTGCTGGGCAAGCCACTCCTTGAACTGCCGCATCACTCCGGCCGGTTCGTCGAAACCCAGCGTTTCTTCCCGCGTGTGTCCCGCAACCGACAGGGCTTCCGGAAGGAATCTTTCTGAAATGGGCTTGAGTTTCCCGTAAAAGGTCTGATCGAGTCTTTCATCCACGAGGACGGCCCCGAAGGAAACCATGGAAAAGTCTCCCGGAATCGGCCCGTCCGCTTCGACATCCACCATCACGTAGGCCATCGTTTCTTCGGTTAGGTATGCGATTAAATTGTTGCGTGGCAATGCGACGGGCTGGTGACGGCATCCGCCAGGACGGGCCGTTCCATTACCTTATTCACGGCTTCCCTTCCCGCCTCCGCACCTAACTCGCAATCCGCGGAATGGCTTTTCGAGGAACTCCCCGCCGAAGTCGGCGAAAAACGCCCGTTATCAAACTCACTTTCCCACCTTCGCCTCCAGCGCGTCCTGCGTGGCTTTGGGCACGGTAGAAAGCAGGTCGTAACCGGTGGCTTTCTCGATGGCGTCGACCGAGGTGAGGTAGTCGGTCCAGTAGTTGTCCTTGATGCCCTGTCCGTTGGGGATGTCGATGGCGATGACGCGGGTGCCGGGGTTGATGCGGGCCAGGTCACCCTCGCCGGTGGGCAGGATCACCACCACCTTCCAGGTGTGGGCGGGCACCGTTACTTTTCCCTTCAGGTCGCCGCGGAGGCCATTGCTGCCCGTGCCGCCCTTGCCGTACTGCCCCGCCACGATGTAGAGTTCAACGTCCTTCTCGGCCAGTCGCCGGCAGTAGGCTTCCAGTTTTGCCCACGGACCCTGGTTGTTGTCGGGCGATTGGGGCACGATGTTGGTCATCAAAAAGGTGGCCGAGTTGTTTTCTTCGGCGTTTTGGCGGTCGGCGGAGGGGCAGAGGTGGCCCCGGTCGAAGCCCGCCCCCGTGTAGTCGCCCGGCGTGACGCGGGGCCAGCCCGCCGGCAGGTTCTGGTCGGGACGGAAGTCGTTCTGGCGGTCGATGGTGCCCAGCCAGGTGGCGTCTACGTACCAGCTTACCCAATTGGGAATGCCCTTGGTGCGGTTGTACGAAAGGGCGTACTGTGGCTTGACCATCAGGTAGTTTTCGGCGTTGCCGGGATCGGACGTGGCGTTGGAAGGATTGCCCAGGGTCAGGTACCGGGCCGTGGCGCTGCCGACCGGATCGTTGCTCGCCGGCGATTTCGGGACCACCGCCGGGACGGAGGCCGTCGGGGTTGCCGGTTTGGCGGGCGCGCCGTAGGGTTCCACCGTCAGGTCGTCGAAGTTGAGGCGATCCTCATTCCCCGATACCTTGCGGATTTCCAACCGAACGGTCCCGCTGACGTTGAGTGGGAGGGAAGCCCGCTTGGGGGTCTTGGCGCTGATCGACACGGTTTCCCCGGCTTTCTTCCAGGCTTTGCCCCGGTTGGTCGAATACCACAATTCCCAGTTGCTGCGCCCGTCGTCGCCGTAGACCGCGTGACGCAGCGATACCGTACCCGCCCCGGTAGCCAGGTCGAAGTTCATCGTGATTTTGCCCCGGTTGCGGATCCGTACCGCCCGTTCCCCCGCCTTGCGGTCTTCGTCGGCACTGCCGATCAGGGCGTCGTCGAAGCGCCACTCACCGCTCGCCAGCCGGACGGTTTCCGGCTCGTAAGAACCTTTCCGGGCCCCCTCAAAGTCTTCCCGCAGCGCCGGGGCCGCCTGAGGAGGGAAAACCAGCGGGAACACCCACAGGGTAAACAGGCACCAAGGCAGCAGGCTGGCCGATCGCATGGGTTCGTCGGAGAAAGTGAAGCAATCCGGACGGTGAAGATAGCCGCTGGCCCGCTTTTTTCCTAACGCCCGGTCCCAACCCGAGTCCGCCCCTGACCTGGTTCAGGATGCCAAGTTAAAAAACCTAAGCCCGGCCCTCAGCTTTCCCACTGGGGCGCGAAACCGGGGTTGATCAATCGCTCGCCCCGGTCGAGCGCGAAGATGCGCCCCATTTCCGCTTCGGTCAGCTCAAAGTCGAAGACGTCGAAGTTACCGCGCCGGTGTTCGGGCGTGGATGCTTTGGGAATGGCTGCTACGCCCGGTTGCTGGATCAGCCAGCGCAAGGTTACCTGGGCGGGCGATTTGCCGTGCGCCTCCCCGATTTCCCGGAGGGTAGCGTCCCCGTGCACTTTCCCCGTGGCCAGCGGACTGTAGGCCGTCAGCAGGACATCTTTCCGCCCGCAGAGGTCCAACAGGGGTTGTTGCGAAAGAAAGGGATGGTATTCCACCTGGTTGCAGAAGATGGGGCCCACGTGCGTGGCCCGTTCCAGGAGCCGCGGGGGAAAGTTGCTGACGCCCACGTGCCGCACCTTTTCCCGGTACTGCAACTCAAACATGGCCTCCAGCGTCTGTTCCGGCGTTACGTGGTCCGAAGGCCAGTGGAGGAGCAGCAGGTCGACGTAATCGGTGTCCAGTTCGCGCAAACCCGCTTCCGCGCTGCGGTGAACCCGCGCCGGTTCGGCGTCCGTGTGCCAGATCTTGGTGGTGAGAAACACCTCCGAGCGGTTCACGCCGGACTGCCGCAGGGCCCGGCCCACTTCGCGCTCGTTGCGGTACATCCGGGCCGTGTCCAGGTGGCGGTAGCCAACGGCGAGGGCGTCGGTTACGGCCGCCACCGCGGCCGCGCCGGTCAGGGGCCAGGTGCCAAACCCCAGGACGGGGACGGAAACTCCGTGAATGGTGGTGTTCATGAACGCAACGGTCAGCGACCGATTTCAAAGGCTGCGAAGGCGCTTGTTCCTCAATTCAAAAGGACAACCGCACTAACGAACCGTTGGACAACCGGGTTGCGTACAAGACAAATTTCGGAAGAGTACGCCGTCTGGCCCGCGAGTCAACGCTTACTTGATGGCGGCGAACGTAACCCACCCCTTGGTGCGCATAGGATAAAGTAATCAGGGCAGCGTGAAACGACCTTTTACTTTGCGTTGAAACATCAACCCATCGATCGACCCAGCAACCTTGATTTCCCTCAAAAGTTAGGTTTTTGCGGCTGGAAATCAAAATTCTTAGAAGATTGCGTTACCCATCCTGGCGGATCCTCGGCCAAAGGGAAATTTATTTTCGGCGATTCCCGCGCCCGGAGGCCATTCGGAGCTTGGACAACGCCGTTTTCCACGCGTTGGCACAATTTTTAAACGGCAACGGACGGAAATCACGGCCATCTTTCAATGC
>JACMKY010000424.1 GCA_014379925.1 Cytophagales bacterium
CCCTGACCGGGGGGGCGGATATTTTTTCCGGCCGCGGCATCATCCGGGAAGGAGAACCCGTAGGGTCTTTCTTCGGGTATGTCCACCTGGGAACCTGGGGAACCGCCGAGGAATCGGAAGCGGCCAAGTACCTGAAAAAACCGGGTGACATCAAGTACCAGGATACCAACAACGACGGTGTGATCAACCAAACCGACCGGGTGATCATTGGCAAAGGCATTCCGGACGGATTTGGCACCCTGCTGAATACCTTCCGCTACCGACGCTTCGACCTCACGCTGGACCTGCAATTCATGTACGGCAATGACGTGGTATATGGCAGCGAACACTCGGCGGAGGATCGCCAGGGAATTGCCAACAGTTTCAAGACCGTGTTGAACGCCTGGACCCCGGAAAACCAGAATACTTCCATTGCCCAGTGGAGGCCGCTATCCGCCGGTTACAACACCAACGAAGATTCCCGCCGGGTCAAGGATGGCTCTTTCCTCCGGGGTAGAAACCTGTTGCTGGCGTACACATTTTCTCCGGAAATTACCCAAAGATTGCGCTTAAACCGGCTGAGGCTGTACGCTTCGATGCAGAACTTCTTTTTGAAGACCAACTACCCCGGCTACGATCCGGAAGTTTCGACTTCCGGCGGAACGTTCGACCAGGGCGTGGCCTTGTACGACTACCCAAAGCCAAAAGTATTCATGGTAGGGCTTAACATTGGTCTTTAATCCACTCATTTTAAAAATACCCGTCATGAAAAAAGCCTTAAAAATCGCCAGTCAGGCGTTACTCGGCGGAGCACTGGTGTTCTTCGGACCGGGGTGTAAAGACTTCCTGGAAGAACCGGATCGTTCCAATTTCACCCCGGAAAATTACTTTACGAAGCCGGAACACGCCGAAAGCGTGGTGAATGCCATTTACGAAAGCCTGCGGCCCGTTACCGGTGGTGGTTTCAACGGGGCGCCCTGGATGATGCTGGAGTTCGCCACCGGGCTGGCCAACACGGAACTGGGACAAGCGCAGAGCAGCATCAACATCCGGAACCTGGTCAACAATTCCGACAACGAATACGGCAACACCTACTGGGTCAGCAGCTACCGCGGCATTGGAAATGCCAACCTGGCCATTGCCAAAATACCCGGTATTGCCATGGATGAAGCAGTGAAAAAGAAATCCCTGGGGGAGGCCAGGTTTTTACGGGCCTATTTCTATTACAACCTGGTGCGGATATTCGGGAAGATTCCCCTGATTACCCAGCCAGTGGGTCTGGATTCTCCGGAGCTTTACCCATCCCCCGCTACGGAGGAAGCGGTTTACAACCTGATCGTGGAGGATTTGCTGGTCGCGGAATCTTCCGAACTTCCCCTCGTGGACCCCCGGGGAAGGGCCAGTTTGGGGGCAGTAAAATCCTTGTTGTCCAGCGTGTACCTCACCATGGCCGGATTTCCCCTGGAAAAAGGCCCGGAGTACTACCAGAAAGCGGCCGACAAAGCCAATGAGGTCATTGCATCCAATCAATACAGTTTGTTCGCTTCCTACGATGACCTCCACAGTGTAGCCAGAAAGAATACCGGCGAACACCTCTTCATGGTTCAATTCGCCCCCGTTATCCTGCCTTCCAACTGGCAGACCTCGATTATCCCGTACAACCAGGGCATTTCTGCCTACTCGGACGAGACCGGAGCCATTTTTGCCAACAAGGAATTCGTGGAATCGTACGCCGCCGGGGACAAAAGAGCGGAGGAAAAACAATTCTACTACCGAACCTTCACGTTGAGCGACAACCGGGCCAGAACCGTTGACCTGGGCGGTTACTACCTCTTCAAGCACTTCGACACGGACGCTCACCTGACCACCACCAGCAGTGGCCTCAACTGGCCCCTGATGCGCTACGCGGAGCTGCTGTTGATTTACGCGGAGGCCGCTAATGAAGTAGCCGGACCCTCGGCGCCCGCGTACGAAGCCGTCAACAAAATCAGGCGGAGGGCCAAGCTTCCCGAACTGGCCGGACTGGGCCAGCAGCCACTCCGGGAAGCCATCTGGCGGGAACGCTGGCACGAACTGAGCTTTGAAAACAAGACCTGGTTTGATATGGCCCGGCTCCGGAAGGCATTCAACGTAACCACCAAATCGTTCGAACCCTTCGTTGGCCACCGGTTTTCCTACGGGCCGACCTTGCAGCAGAAGGAACTGTTGTTTCCGATTCCGACGGCAGAAATCAGGAACAACAAGAACCTGGTTCAAAATCCGGGATACTGATGGTGAGTCGTCTGCGCACGGAGGGATTTGGTTTCTACTTCGGTTAAACGAGAAACGGCGGCAGACACTATCTTTAACCGTTCGTTTGTTTGACCTGCCGCGCAGATGAGCCGCGGCATCGATGAACAAATTAAAATCTTCGTCACCCGGTAAGCGGTCATTTTCAAAACGTAGCCCTATTTTCGTATATTTAGAAATCAGAAAAATGACCGAGGAGTTCGCTTCGCTTTTCCGGTTGCGCGGATGCTCATTCCACCGACTGCGCGAGCCAAACAAAGATGCCATTGGGCGGAATGCTGCCCAATGGCATCTCTAAGTTGCCGTGACTCGTAACCCCGTTTACTTATAACCTAATGAACGTGAGATGACCATAAACATAAAAGGGAACATCAAGGCAGTGCTCATTGCTTCCGGTACGGTAGCGATTGCGTTGTGTGCATTTCGGTTTGCTCAATCCGACTCACCGGCATTAAAGATTAAGAAAAGTGCTCACTTGGTCCTGATTGGCAATAACCTTGGCTCAAGGATGATGAACTTCGGCCATTTCGAGACCGAAATGCACCTTCGTTATCCCGACAGTCTGCTGTTTATTCGCAACATGTGTGACGGGGGAAACACGCCCGGATTCCGGCCTCACGCCGGCCGCGTGTCACCGTGGGCATTTCCCGGGGCTGAAAAATTCCAGACTGAACTGGCTACTTATTCCGACAGCCAAGGTCATTTTGAAACGGAGGAACAGTGGCTTACCCGGCTGAAGGCCGACATCATCATCGCCTTTTTCGGGTACAACGAATCGTTCGGGGGGAAAGGAGGGCTCGATAACTACCGGGCCGAGCTCGACGCCTTCATCAAACACACGTTAAGCCAGAAGTACAATGGCGCATCGCCGCCCCAACTGGCGATTGTGTCTCCGATCGCCTTCGAGGACCTTTCCGGGAAGTATGACCTGCCGAATGGCAAGCGGGAAAATGCCAACCTGGCGCTGTATGCCGAGGCCATGAAAGAAGTAGCCGCCAAAAATAAGGTACACTTTGTGGATGCCTATGCGCCCTCCAAAGCCTGGTTTACGGAGAGTGACCAGCCGCTGACCATCGATGGTTCTCAGCTTACCGATGCGGGTTACGCCAGGTTCGCTACTCTGCTCGCCGATCAGGTTTTTGGCAAGGTGGCGGCCAAGGCCGAGGCGCACCGGGCGTTGGTACGGGCCGCCGTGCTGGAGAAAAACTGGATGTGGCACAATGACATCAAAAGCCCGAATGGCGTTCACGTTTTTGGTCGTCGCTACAATCCCTTCGGGCCGGAAAACTACCCGGCTGAAATTATTAAAATCCGGGAAATGACGGCCGTAAGGGAAGAAGCCATCTGGTGCGCGGTGAAGGGAGAAAAGATGGACCTGAGCGCGGCGGATCAAAAAACGACGAAGCTTCCACCGGTAGAAACCAATTATAAGCCCAGTGAGAAAAATGGCAACCCAGGTTACCTCTACGGAGCCGATGCGCTCGCCAAACTTCGCGTGTCGTCCGGTTATAAAATCGAACTCTTCGCTTCCGAACAGGAGTTTCCCGATTTAACGAAACCATCCCAGGTATCCTTCGATAACCAGGGTCGTCTCTGGGTGGCTACCATGCCCAGTTACCCCCATTACAAGCCGGGTGATCAGAAGCCCAACGACAAGCTCATCATTCTGGAAGATACCAACGGAGATGGTAAAGCGGATAAACAAACCATTTTCGCGGAGGGGCTGCACCTGCCGATTGGTTTTGAGATCGCACCGGAAGGGGTTTATCTTTCCCAGGGTACCAACCTGGTGCTCCTGAAGGACACGAACGGCGACGACAAAGCCGATACGAAGGAAATCCTTTTGAGTGGTTTTGATGACCACGACACCCACCACGCCATCCACGCCTTTTGTGCCGATCCGTCGGGTGCCATCTACATGGGCGAGGGGGTTTTTCTGCACACCAACGTCGAGACTTCTTACGGGCCCGTTCGGGCCACCAACGGCGGCTTCTACCGGTACAACCCGAGTCGACGTCAGCTGGAACGAACCGCCCAGCTTTCCATTCCCAATCCCTGGGGCATTGCCTTTGATGAGTGGGGGCAGAATTTCTTTGCGGAAACCTCCGGTCCGGATGTTCGCTGGATGATGCCGGGGTCGGTCAAGTCCCGGTACGGGGTGGCCACCCACAAATCAAAGAACTTGATTGAAGACAAGCACCGGGTACGTCCCACCAGCGGCCTGGAGTTCGTTTCCAGCCGTCACTTTCCCGACGAGGTGCAGGGCGACTTGCTGATCAACAACACCATCGGTTTTTTAGGGACCAAACAACACACGATGGTAGACGAGGGTACGGGCTACGCGAGTAAACACCGGCAGGACCTGGTGGTGGCCGACGACAAGAACTTTCGTCCGGTGGACATGGAGTTTGCCCCGGATGGCTCCCTGTACCTGGCTGACTGGCACAATGTGCTGATTGGTCACATGCAACACAATGCCCGGGACCCCCTCCGGGACCATTCTCACGGCCGCATCTACCGCATCACGTATCCCGCGCGACCCCTGGTTGAACCAGCCAAGGTGGCCGGAGCCAGCATCGGTGAGCTTCTAAATAACCTCAAGCTTCCCGAATACCGGACCCGCTACCGGACCCGTCGTGAACTCCGGGGACGTCAAGCACCGGAGGTCCTCCCTGCGCTTACGGCCTGGGTTGCCAAGCTGGACAAGCAGGACCCCAAGTACGAACACCACTTGCTGGAAGCATTGTGGGTAAGCTGGGGATTGAATAAAGTGGACGCAAAAGTGCTTCGTCAGTTGTTGCGGGCGAAAGATGAACGCGCCCGGGCCGCCGCCGTGCGTGCGCTGCGTTACACCGGTCATCAGGTAGCCGATCAGGCGGACTTGCTGATGCAGGCCGCCGGAGATGACCACGGCCGGGTCCGCCTGGAAGCGATCGTCACCGCCTCCTGGCTGAATCCGGAAAAGGGCCTTCCCATTGTCGCCGCAGCGGGTAAAAAGCCACTCGACGACTGGATGGTGCACGCCCACGAGACCGCCGTGGCGCACCTCAACGGAAAATCGGTGGTAGAGAAAAAAGAAGAGACGGTCAAAACCACGCTGCAAGGAGCGGAACGCGCCCTCTTTGTCCAGGGAAAAGCGATCTACGCCCGGGAAGGATTCTGCATTACCTGTCATCAGCCCGATGGCATCGGTCTCTCCGCGTCCGGCTTCCCACCCATTGCTGGTACCAAATGGGTAACCGGCAACGATGAACGCCTGATCAAGCTGGTGTTAAACGGACTCCACGGCCCCATCGAGGTACTTGGTCAAAAATACGCCGGACAAGTACCGATGACTCCTTTCGGAGGCATGCTCAAAGACGATGAAGTAGCGGCCGTACTGACCTACGTGCGAAATTCCTTTGGCAACCAAGCGTCCGCTATCGCCCCGGAGAAGGTGAAAGAAGTACGCGCGGCCACGAAAGCCAAAACCAGTTTCTATTCACCGGAAGAGCTGCTCAAGCAACATCCAATCGAGGAATGAGCTCGTCAGTTGGTCGCCACTTCAATGTAACCCGTTATCCGACCGTCCATGAAAAAATCAAAGTACCTGTCAGGTCTGCTTTTTCTCGTCTTCCTGATCCCGTGCGCCCTCCGTTCTTCGGCGCAGTCCGACGCCAGGAAGCCCACGGTGGTATTCGTTACCGGTGACCACGAATACAGCAGCGAAGCAACTATGCCGCTCCTGGCGGCCGAATTGGAAAAGAATTACGGCATGCGCACCGTCGTGCTCAAATCTTCCCCTGATCACACGTCCGAAGAAAACATCCCGGGTTTGGAAGCCTTGAAAGAGGCCGATCTGGCGGTGTTTTTTCTCCGGTGGCGGCGTTTGCCCGCTGACCAGGTAAAGCACATTGAAGCGTATTTGAAATCGGGCAAACCGGTGGTGGGCTTCCGTACTTCTACCCACGCCTTCAACTATCCGAAAGGACACGCGTTGGAAAAATGGAATGCATTCGGAGAAATGGCCTTCAACGCGCCGCCCGGCTGGGGTGGCAAAGCTGGCCATACCCACTACGGACACGAATCCACCACCGACGTATCCGTGGTTCCGGAAGCCAGTAAACACGCCGTTCTTACCGGGGTGGATAAAAGCTTTCACGCCAAATCCTGGCTGTACCGCGTGTTGCCGGATTATCCAGCCAAAGGTTCCAACTGGTTGTTAATGGGGCACGCCGTCAATCCCAATAAAGACCCGGCCGTCGACAATCCGGTCGCCTGGACGGGCACGAACGCCTTCGGCGGGAAAGTATTCATGACCACGCTGGGCCACCCGGAAGATTTTGACCTGGAACCTTTCCAACGCCTGGTGATCAACGCAGTCCACTGGACGGCCGGTAAACCGGTTCCCAAAAAATGGGCGGGAAAAATGGACATGAACGTTCCCTACCGGCTTCCTGAAAAATGACTGGTAAACAGTCGGTAGCGGTAACTCGGTAGCAAAGCCCCGTGCATGACGGCTCTCTATTGACCATCGTTCTTTTTCTGATAAGCGCGCAGCTGGAAACAACCGATGCTTCCGGCTTGCTGAGCCAATTGGTTCGTAACATTCAGCGCTGCTTGTGATTTACGTCGTTGCATTGCAACGACGCCACTCCGACTCACCACTTAGGACTCACGACTTCTTATGACCGGACAACTGCCATTTCGTTTCGGGGCTGAGGTGTATACCTGGTTCATGAACCAGGACGGCAAAACGCACGCCGGCCGGTTAGGGCACATGATTGAAGTAATTGCAAAAGCCGGATTTTCCGGCATCCAACCCATCTATTCCTGGATGGGAGATCTGAGCGACCCCGGTCGCCTGGAAGCAAAATTGAGAGAGCAGGGAATCGAGCTGGCCGCGCTGGCCTTGGCCCTGGACTGGAACGGAACGGAAGAAACGGAACTGGAACGGGCGGAAGCCGACCAAGCCATCCGTCTGTTGCAACGTTTCCCCGGCGCCGTGCTTTGTACGGTGCAAAAACCCACCGGCCGGCACGACATCACCGCCCGCCGCCGCAGTCTGGTAAACCTGGTGAACCGCGTCTCCGGAAGAGCAACGGAAAAAGGTGTGCCGTGCAGCTTTCACCCGAATTCACCCCCCACTTCCATCACGCGTACCGAAGAAGACTACCGGGTAATTCTGGAAGCACTCGACCCCGCCGCAACCGGTTGGACCCCGGACGTTGGCCACCTGATCAACGGCGGAATGGATCCGCTCCAAAAGATGCAGGAATACGCGTCACTCATCAACCACGTGCATTACAAAGACTGGAACGGTGAACCGGAATTTGCTTTGATGGGCCAGGGAAAGGTGGATTTGCTGGCCATTACCCAGTGGCTCAAAGACCGGGATTACCGGGGCTGGATCATCTGTGAAGACGAAGGCAAGGAAGCCCTGGAAGATCCGGACTTCGTGACTCTGC
>JACMKY010000425.1 GCA_014379925.1 Cytophagales bacterium
GCGAAAATCCCGGCTCCAGCGGGGAGATTGAGCCGCCCCGGAACGCCGTTCACCTCCTTGCTTCGTATTGGGCCGCCCAGGCTGCTGTTCGCCGATTACGGGACCGATTACGGGACCGATTGCGGGACCGCCGGTCGGCCGGCTACGCCCCGCGTGCTACACGCCCCGCGCCGATGCGGTTCCTTCGGAAGGAGCCGGGAGGGCTTTTCGACGAAGGTCTTTATTTTGGTACCCGCGATGCTGGGTTAGCAACTTTTACGTTGGGCACTGCGGACAACGAAGCCCTTGCCGCTGACGGCCGCAGCCTGGAAAAAAGGGTGCGTGGCCTGGGTAAGGTGATGAAAATATTTCTGAAATTATTACAAATCGCCTAAGGGTCTCGGACGCTTCATTGTGTCTATCAGTATTCGCACTTCACTGCTCAACAATCAATCTATAAAAGGTAAGAAAAATGCGGCTAAATGGCATCGTGCGGGCATTTCCGGCTACCGAGCCGTCCCCTTTTCAGCGTACGGAGTCACCTTCCCCGGCGGAGCAGTTGAATTCCGATACGGAACTGTTCATCCGGCGGGCCTTCGAGTCGGATGCCCGGCTGGGCAGTGAGTTGCTTTTCCGGCGGTATTACGTGCCCCTGTGCAGCCATGCCGTGCGATTTGTGGGGGCCAAAGCGATTGCCGAAGACTTGGTGTCCGACGTTTTCTGCCAGTTTTACGCCGAGCAAATTTTTCAAACCATCACGTCGTCGTACCGGGCGTATCTTTACAAGACCGTCCGGCACCGCGCCTTCAACTACCTCCGCCAGACGTGCCGTCGCAACACCGGGCTGGACGAAGCGCAGTACCATCTCACCGCCGAGACCCAGCAACCCGATGCCATCACGCACTACGAAGAGTTGTATCAGGACGTGGAGCGGGCCATTCAGACGCTGCCCGTACAGCGTCGGCGCATTTACCTTATGCACCGCTTTGAGGGAAAAAAATACGCCCAGATTGCCAACGAACTGGGGCTTTCCGTTCGCACGGTGGAGGTGCAGATTCGCCAGGCCAGCCACTACCTGCGCAATTTGCTGAAGGACAAATGGTTTCTGTTGGTACTGTGGGGCGTTGCGCGCAATTTATTCTGAATAATGCACACGGCTTCGGACGGAGTTAAAAGGTCATTCTGAAAAATACGCCATGAGCGAGCGCATTGATAAACCACGGCTCTTTGACTACTTCGCCGGGAAGGCGACGGCCTTGGAGAGGCAACAGATTGATGAATGGAGCGGCGACCCGGTTCACGAAGAACAGTTTTACGAATGGCTCGACGAGTGGGAACAATCCCACCGGCAATACACCGCCGACCAACCAGCCGCCCTGAACCGTTACCACGATTTTTTGTTTGCGGCCCAGTCGAATGCGGCCCAGCCGAGTGCAGCCCAGCCGGGCCCGGTGCCATCGGCCAGGGCACCTACCCGGTCCATCGGGCGGTTGAACCGCCCGGGCGGCATTCCGCCCAATGGGTTGGGGTGGGCAGTGGTTGCGTCGGTAACGGTGGTGGTGGGACTGTTCGGATTCCGGGAGCAAGTACTGACCCGCACTTACTCGACGGCTTACGGCGAAACGCGCACGGTGACGTTGCCCGATGGCAGTGGGGTGGTGCTTAACGCCAATTCGTCGCTGCGAATGCCGCGCTTCGGCTTTGGAAGCCATACCCGCGCCGTGCGGCTGACCGGCGAAGCCTTGTTTTCAGTTACGCATACTGCCACCAACCAACGGTTTGTGGTCAAGACTGACAACGGCCCGCTGGTGGTGGTGCTGGGTACGGAGTTTACGGTATTTGCCCGGCCACGCGGCACGAAGGTGACGCTGAACCGGGGCCGGGTAGAAGTACATTATCGGCAGCCCGACCGCCGGACGAGACAGGTAACGATGAAGCCCGGCGATTTAGTGACGCTCACCCCGAAAGGCGAGGTGCGGCGTCAGCAGAACCAACAACCGTCCGCCAACCCGGCCTGGACCGATCACCGGTTCGTGTTCGACAAAACCCCACTGACCGAAATCGTGGCCATGCTGGACGAAAGTTACGGCCTGACGGTCGAAATCGCCGATGCCGAAACCGGCCAACTGACGCTCTCCGGAGCGTATCCGGCCCGGAACGCCGATGAAATGCTCTGCATTCTGGCTGAAGTGCTGAACCTGACAATCATCCGGCAGAATGACACCGTTCTGCTGACGCCTAAAGCCATCTGATTTCCTAAACCAACGCTGCGATGCAACAAAATATACGACTACTCCGGACGCTGAGCGCGGCCACGTACGCGGTGCTGCTTGGCATACCAAATCCTTCACCGGCGCTCGGCCGGTTCCAGCCGATTGAAAGCCCCGTGGCGGTGGCCGACATCCCGGCGTCACGGCAACTGCAAGCGGTGCTGAAGGAATTGCAGCAACGCTACGGCGTGGACATTCTGTTCGGCGACCAAGTGGTGCAAGGCTTGACCGTGCCGGTGTCGGCGGTCAAGCCGAAAGCCAGCCTGGAACAAAATCTGCGGCTGCTGCTCAAAGGAACCGGATTGCGCTGCCGCAAAGCCAAAAGTGGCGCGTACCTGATTACCGGCCCGCGAGCCGACCACAAGCTGACCACCAGCACGGGCGTAACCCCCGATCAAACCATTTCCTACGCCGTTGGCGGGTTGTCGGCCGAAGCGATGGCTACCCGGTTGGTCCAGTTCCCTCAAACCGCGGATGCAACGGTTACGGGCCGGGTAACCGACGCCGAAAAAGGGGAAGGGATGCCCGGCGTCAGCGTGGTGGTGAAGGGCAGCACGCGCGGCACCACCACCGACGCCAACGGAAACTACCAGCTCACCGTGCCGGATCAAAACCGTGCCGCCGCGGGACCGATTGTGCTCGTGTTTAGCTTCATTGGCTACGACGGTCAGGAAGTGACCATTGGCAACCGCACCAACGTGAACGTAACGCTGGCAATCAGCGAAAAAACGCTCGATGAGGTCGTGGTGGTGGGGTACGGTCAGGTGAAGAAAAGCGACCTGACGGGTGCGGTGGCAACGGTGCCAGTGGAAGAAATCCGCAAAGTGGCCGTCACCTCGCTCGACCAGTCGTTGCAGGGCCGGGCGGCCGGGGTGCAGATTACGCAGAACTCCGGCGCACCCGGCAGCGCAACGACCATCCGCATCCGGGGCGGCAACTCCATTCAGGGCGACAACGAGCCGCTGTACGTCATTGATGGCATTCCATTCAAGAACGAACCCAGCACGGCCAATGGGACCAGTAACAACGGATCAAACTTCAATGTGCTCAGTACGCTTAACCCAAGCGATATTGAGTCAATCTCCATCCTAAAAGACGCCAGTTCAACGGCCATTTACGGCTCGCGGGGGGCCAACGGCGTGGTCATCATCACGACCAGGCGCGGCAAGGCTGGCAAGTCGACCGTTAACTTGGACGTTTACTACGGCGTTCAGGACGTCCGGCGCAAGTATCCCGTGCTCAACGGCCGCGAGTACGCCCAATTCGTCAACGACGCCAACACCAACGAGGGCCGGAATCCCGTCTATACCCCCGAGCAGGTGAGTGATTTCGGCGAAGGCACCGACTGGCAGGACGAAATTTTTCGGCAGGCACCCATCCAGAATTACCAGCTTTCGCTCAGTGGGGGCGACGAACGGACGCAGTACGCCATCGGGGGCGGCTACTTCCAACAGGGCGGCATCGTGGTCAATTCCGATTTTGACCGCTACTCGTTCCGCATCAACGTAGACCGCAAGCTGACCAACCGGATCAAGATTGGCAACAGCCTGACCGTCAACCGCACGGTGACCAACCAGTCGCGCACGGACGGTGACCTGGGCAGTGGGGGTTTGGTGACGATTGCGGCCCTGCAATTCCCGCCGATTCTGCCCGTCTACAACCCCGACGGTACTTACCTGCTCGGTGCGTCGAACTTCACGGCCGACAACCCGGCCGCGCTGGCCCGCGAAAGCAAGAACCGCAACACCGCTTTCCGCACCTTCGGCAACGTGTTTGGCGACTACCAGATCACCGACGGGCTGAACCTGCGCGTGTTGCTGGGCATCGACGCCGTGCTGCAAAAACAGGACAGCTACCTGCCCCGCAGCGTATCGAGTGGCCTGGCGCAGGGTGGCGTTGCCTCGGTTTTCAACGGGCAGTCCGTCACCTGGCTCAACGAGAACTTGCTGACCTACAACCGGACGTTCAACGCACTGCACAGCGTAGGGGTGCTGGTCGGCTTCACGCAGCAGGCCAACCGAACCGAAAACGTCCGCGCCGAAGCCCGCAATTTCGTCAACGACAACTTAGGGTCGGGCAACCTCGGTTCGGCCGCCGTCCCGCTGAGTCCCACGTCGGGCATCGGCACCTGGGGCTTGCAATCGTACCTGGCGCGGGTCAATTACGGCTACCGGGACAAGTACCTGCTCACGGCCAGTTTCCGGGCCGATGGCTCGTCGCGCTTCGGGTCGAACAAACGCTACGGTTACTTCCCCTCGGCGGCGTTGGCCTGGCGGGTGAGCCAGGAAGCGTTCCTGAAAAATGCGCGGGTGCTGAACGACCTGAAACTGCGGGTTACCTACGGCTTGACGGGCAACCAGGATGGCATCGGCAACTACCCGGCCTACTCACTGCTGGGCACCCAAAACTACGTCTTTGGCAACGTCGTTTCGACGGGCATCGGTCCGCAGCAAATTGCCAATCCGGACCTGTCGTGGGAAACGACGACGCAGGCCGACCTGGGCCTGGACGTGGGTCTGTTCAACAACCGCCTGACCATTACGGCCGACGCGTACCTGAAACGAACCAAAGACCTGCTGTTGAGCGTGACCATTCCGAGCACGTCGGGCTACGCGAGCGCCATCCAAAACCTCGGTCGGGTCGAAAACCGGGGCGTTGAGGTGAGCATCTCGTCGCGCAACGTCGATCGAGCCTTCGGGTGGAGCACGGACCTGAACCTGGCGGCCAACCGCAACCAAGTCCTCGACATCGGCGGGGCGCCGCAGATTTTCGCCGGACAGGTGGCCAACATCGGCCAGAACCTCAGCTCGGGCATTATCCGGGTGGGCGAGCCGCTGGGGTCCTTCTTCGGTTACGTCACCGACGGCCTCTACCAGACCACCGACGAACTGACCGCGCTGGCCGACCCGCAGGCCCGCAAACCCGGCGACCGCCGCTACGCCGATCTGAACGGCGACCAAAAAATCGACGACAACGACCGCACCCTCATCGGCCGGGCGCAGCCCAAACTGATCGGCGGTCTCAGCAACACGTTTTCGTACCAGGGGGTGGAACTGACGGTGTTTTTTCAGGGGACGTACGGCAACGACATTTTGAACGCCAACCGCTTCGAGCTGGAATACCTCAACGCCACCACCAACCAGACGCGCGACATCCTGAACCGCTGGACGCCGACCAACCCCAACACCGACGTTCCCCGGGCTTCGACGACGCGCCCGGCCAACCGCATCTCGACCCGGCAGATCGAAGACGGCTCGTACCTGCGGTTGAAGAACATCCAACTGGCCTATAACCTACCCCCGCCGGTGCTCAAGGCGCTGAAAATCCAGTCGCTGCGCGTCTACGCCGCCGCCCAGAACTACCTGACCCTCACCAATTATTCGGGCTACGACCCCGAAGTGAACCGGTTTGGGCAGGACAGCCGCAGCCAGGGTTTCGATTACGCCAGCTACCCGGCGGCTAAAACGATTCTGTTCGGCCTGAACGTTGGTTTTTAATCCATAACCCGAAACAACCATGAAAAAGACCATCGCTGTTCTCTGCCTGCTGGGTGGCCTGACCGCCTGCGAGGTACTGGAACAAATTCCCGAAGCCAACTTTACGCCGACCAACTTTTACCGCAACGCCGACGACGCCAAAGCGGCCGTCAGCGTGGTCTACGATCCGCTCAACTCGGGGAATATGTACGGACAGATTATGTGGATCCTCCAGGACCAGGCCACCGACGATGCCGAGTGGGGCAACGGCCGCTCGACGGCCAACCAACCCAAAAACGACCTCGACCGCTATACTTTCACGCCCGCGACCAGTACGTTTCAGTCGCTCTGGGGTACGGTCTACCAGGCCATCAACCGGGCCAATACGGTCATTGCGCGGGTGCCGGGCATTCCGATGGACGAGGCCCTCAAAATCCGCTACGTGGCGGAGGCCAAGTTTCTGCGCGGTTTCTATTACTTTACGCTCGTTCGCCTGTTTGGGGGGGTGCCAGTGCAGTTAAATGAAACGACTTCGCTGGGCAACCTGACCGTACCGCGGGCGTCGGTCGAAGACGTCTACCAGCAGGTAATCGGAGACTTTACGGAAGCCGAGGCCGTCCTGCCGGTTTCCTACCCCGGCATTGACCGGGGCCGGGCCACGAAGGGAGCCGCCAACGCATTTCTGGCGAAGGTCTACCTGACCCGGCAGGAGTGGGCCAAGGCGTCGGCCAAAGCGAAGGAAGTGATGGATCTGGGTGGGTATGACTTGTGGACCAACTTCCACGAAGCGTTTCTGCTGGCCAATAAAAACGGTAAAGAAGCCGTCTTTGAGGTGCAGGCCCTGGGCGGGGGCGTTGGCGAGGGAAGCTTTATGCAGGGCTATATGCGGCCCAACTTCGACCGGGTCAATGGCGTAGCTGGCTTTGGCGATGATCCCGCCACGGAGAATCTATACCGTACCTACGCTCCTTCCGACAAACGGCGCGACGTGACCATCCGGCTGTACTCGGCCACGACCACGCCCGCCGCCCCGGCCAGTGTGGTGTTTCCCGGCTACGTCTACAAATACCTGGACCCCACTGCCACGGGCAACGGGGACGGCAGCAACAACTATCCCATCATTCGCTACGCCGATGTACTCCTGATGTACGCCGAAGCCCTTAATGAACAGGCAGCGGGTAACGCCGATGCCTACGCGGCCGTCAACCGCCTGCGCAAGCGGGCCGGCCTGCCCGATCTGGCGGGGCTGACCCAGGACCAGTTCCGCGACGCCATCCTGCTCGAACGGCGGCTGGAGCTGGCTTTCGAGGGCCACCGCTGGTACGACCTGGCCCGCACCAAACGGCTCATCGGCGCCGTGAAGGCGCAGAACCCGGGCATTGACGTGCAGGAGCGGCATTACCTGTTCCCCATTCCGCAAACCGAGCGCGACGTGAACCCCGCCCTGGAACAGAATCCGGGGTATTGAAGCGGGGCGGGAGCTGGCCCAACGAAGCCAGCTCCCGGCTTCTTCTAACCATTGGCCTTTACTTTCACGGGGAATTCACGGGTAGGCTACTATTCGGTTCCCCGCGCGCAACCAGGCTTATCCGCAATGAAAAAAACGCATCGTTTTGGCCTGCTCACCGGCACGTTAGCAATTCTGCTGTCAAATTACCCCGTAGCCAACGCCCAACCAATCCCGACCCGGCGGGCCGATGTGGTGGTGTACGGTGGCACCTCGGCGGCCGTGATGGCGGCCGTGCAGGTCAAGAAGATGGGCAAATCCGTCCTTGTCGTCTCGCCCGATAAGCACCTCGGCGGTCTGTCGGCCGGCGGGCTGGGATTTACCGACACGGGCAACAAAGAGGTCATCGGCGGGCTTTCCCGCGCGTTCTACCAACGGCTCTACCAGCATTATCAGAACGATAGCGCCTGGAAATGGCAGGAGCGAGCGGAGTACGGCAACAAAGGGCAGGGCACGCCCGCCATTGACGGGACGAACCGAACGATGTGGATCTTCGAACCCCACGCGGCCGAACGGGTTTTCGAGGACTTCATCCAGGAGTACAAAATACCGGTATACCGCGACGAATGGCTCGACCGTTCGGCCCAAGGGGTTCAGAAGCAGGCCGGGGCCATCCGGTCCATGCGTACGCTGAGCGGTACGGTTTACGAAGGCAAGATGTTTATCGACGCGACGTACGAAGGCGATCTGATGGCGGCCGCGGGCGTCCGATACCACGTCGGACGCGAAGCCAATCGGGTGTACGCAGAAACGCACAACGGCGTACAGGTGGGCGTTTTTCAGCACGGCCACCACTTTCAAAAGGACATCAGCCCGTACCGGGTGCCCGGCGATGCCCGGAGTGGCCTGCTGCCCGAGGTGTCTGCCGACCAGCCCGGCGTGAATGGGTCGGGTGATAACCGGATTCAGGCTTACTGCTTTCGGATGTGCCTGAGCAATCACCCCGACAATCGGGTGCCATTCTCCAAACCGGACGGCTACGACCCGATCCGGTACGAATTATTGGGGCGCGTGTTCCAATCGGGCTGGCGCGAAACGTTCAACAAATTCGACCCGATTCCCAACCGCAAAACCGATACCAACAACCACGGCCCGTTTAGTACCGACTACATCGGCAAAAATTACGACTATCCCGAAGCGACTTACGAACGCCGCCGCCAAATAATCAAAGACCACCGGGTGTACCAGCAAGGGCTGCTCTATTTTCTGCAAAATGATGCCCGCGTACCAACCGACGTCCGCGAAGCCATGCAGCAGTGGGGTTTGCCGAAGGATGAGTTTCGGGACAACGGCGGATGGCCCCACCAGCTCTACGTCCGCGAAGCCCGGCGGATGGTGGGCAAGTTCGTGATGAAAGAAGCCGATGCACTGGGCAAAACCACGGTGCCTGATCCGATTGGCATGGGGTCGTATGCGTTGGATGCGCACAATGCCCAGCGATTTGTCCAACCGGGCGGCTTGGTGCAGAACGAAGGCGACATCGGCGTCCATCCCGATAAGCCGTACTCAATTGCTTACGGCGCCATTCTACCCCAGGAAAATGAGTGCGTAAACTTGCTGGTGCCGGTCTGCGTATCGAGTTCGCACATCGCGTACGGGTCAATCCGGATGGAGCCGGTGTTCATGATTCTGGGCCAATCGGCGGCCACCGCGGCCGTGCTGGCGATTGAGAATAAAATGTCTCCGCAGCAGTTGCCGTACCGGAAACTACGCGCAGTGCTGCTCAACGACGGGCAGCGGTTAACGTTGTAAAACCCGTCACCGACAAAGTCGGCCGCGCCAGCGGGCCGCCCGTCAGTGGCGTCGGCCCAACCGGCGCAGCAGGCGGTCCGAACAGACGTGCAGCGCCAGCACGGTCGCGCACAGCACCGCGCCCGGAAACACCGCCAGCCACCACGCCTCCGGGTTGGTCCTCATGCCGTTGATCATCCTTCCCCAACTGGGGGTGCCGGGGGGTACGCCGAAGCCCAAAAACGAGAGGGTGGATTCCAGCGCCATCAGTCGCCCTACGCCGAAGGTGAAGGCCACCAGCACCGGGGGCAAGGCGTTGGGCAAGGCGTGCCGGAGCAGGATGTATGCTTCCGGGGCACCCATCGCCCGGGCCGACTCCACGTAGGGCAGGGCGCGGATGCGCAGTATTTCGGCCCGGACCAGCCGCGCGGGCTCAGTCCAGTACGTGAGGCCGGTGACCAGCACCAGCAGCCCGAGCGAGGGTCCGGTCAGGGAGGCCAGCAGCAGCACCAGCACCAGGTTCGGTACCGACGAGAGGAGTTCAATCGTTCTGAGCACGGCCTGGTCCACCGGCAGCCAGGTGCGGTGCCGGAACCAAGCCATCCGCTGCAGCCCCTTCGTCAACCAAAATCCGGGAATCAACGCGAGCGAGGCCACGAGGCCACTGGTCAACGAAGCTTGCAGGCCCGACCAGGCATTCTGCTCAAAAGCCGCCCGCAGGAGTTCACGGCGGAGGTAGAACCCGTAGAAATACCCGCCAAGCACCACCAGCGGCAACGCTAGCCAGGCGGCCCGGCTGATTCGTACCGTGCGGTCGCCGAAGTAGCCCGCCATCCCCCCGAGCGCCAGCCCAATGCCCACCGCCAACGACATGGCCGGCAGGCTCACCAGCAGGGCCGTACGGCAACCGTGCACCAGGATGATTCCCACGTCGCGACCCAACTGATCGGTTCCCAACCAGTGAAGGGGTTCGCCCGGGCGGCGTTCCACCAACGCCGCGCTGCCGAAGGGCGGCTTGCGCAGGTGAGCCAGTTCCGATTGAACGGAACCGGATTCCAACGGCAGCCAACCGGCCAGCAGGGCAGCGGCTACGAACAACCCCAGGTAAGCGCCGGCAAGCCAAAAAAACCAATCCCTGACAACGGATCGGGCGGGAAAACGGCTTGATCGGATCAGCATTTTGGTA
>JACMKY010000426.1 GCA_014379925.1 Cytophagales bacterium
GCATTCTTTTTTGCAACTAAGTTGCAAAAATAATTTTCTGAACGGATTTCCTTGCCTCCATCATTGCGCACGGCGAATGTGGTTTCTCCGCAACCGGGTACCGTTTTCGACGTCAGTTTCCCCGGAGCCTTGCCCAAATTTTACTTCGCCCGTTTCAGAAAATTATTTTCCAGCGTACCAGGGGGTCGTTAAATAGCCTACTTTTGCGGCTTCAAGCCCAAACTCAACCCGATGAAAAAATCCCTCCACTTGCTTTCCCTGCTGGCTGCGGTAACCCTAGCCGCCTGTAATCAATCGGCTTCCAATGAAACCACCCACGCTGATTTCGTGAAAACTCACTCCGAAATGGATGCTGAGCACCAGAAAATGGAGGCTACGCACGAATCCTTGGAAAGCGAACACCGAGAGTGGGTGAGCAAACACCAGGCCCTGAACGTTGGTGCTGACTCGGCTCACGCGACCCTTGAGGCCACGCATCAGGTTCTTCTGGACAAGCACGCTCAGATGCTGGAAGCGCACCAAGCACTGATCGCAAGGCATACCGAATTGGAAAAAGCCCACGAAGCCGGCACCGGCGATATTGCTCAAATGGAGGCTCAACACGCCGCCATTCGCCAGGAACACGAAACAATGGTAGCCGAACACGGCTCGATGGAGCAGGAGCACGCCAAAATGCGGGAAGAGCACGACCGTATGATGACCGAAGACGCTGCCAAAAAGTAGTTCGGTTTTCAAGGTTTTGAAAAGCCACGCCCGTTTATTTTGGCGGGGCTTTTTGATTTGAAATTATTTTGGGTAAGTGAGTTTGACGACAAGCGCACTGCTCTGAAAGATAAACGGGGTTCCGTGCAGGTACCCCTGCGGAGAACTCCTGAAAGCCGCCGCGGGCCACCGTCAGCCGGCGGCTCCTTACTTCACCCGGCCGGCTTCTTCCACTGCCCGCGCTTTCACGGCCGTGAGTTGTCCACCGAAGCGGTAGGTCAGGCTCAGGTTCACGCGTCGGTTGTCGCCGCGGTGGTTGTAGCGGATGTTGGCTCCCTCGTAAATGGAATAGCCCCAGTAGTGAATAGTGTTGAACAAGTCGGTAAAAGAAAGCCTGGCATCGAGCTTTTTGTGGGCCAACGATTTCTTCCAGCCCCCGTCCACGGTGAAGTAGTGCCGGTAGACGTAGACTCCGTTTAGCGAAGGCGAGGTGTAGACAACCGACACTTCCATGGTGATGTTCCAGGGCAGTTGGAGGGTGTGCGTCGACATCACATCAAGCGTGAGGCGGCTGGGCGTGAACGCGTTGGTGCCCTGCCGGAAATCATAGGTCAGGTAGCGTAGGTCCAGGGTGTTTTGCATCTCCCAGAAGCGGGTGAGCTTGATGGGCACAATCAACAGCGCGTCGTAATCATTGCGGCGCGAGAAGTTGGTGGTGCCCACCACCAGTTCGGCCGTCTCCTCGTTCTGCTGGGCAAAATCGGCAATGGGGCGGTTGGTCCGGCTGGCACCTAGGGTGAGGATGTAGTCGGTTTGGTAGGTAAGGGTTGCGGAGGCATTCCACGACGTTTCCGGTTGCAGGTAGGGGTTGCCCTGATAGTAGGAAAACTTGTCGAAGAAGTAGCGCGAAGGATTCAGGTTGCCGTACACCGGTCGGTTGATTCGCCGGGTCAGCGACACGCTCACGTTGTTCTGCCCGGTAAGACGCCGGCTGAGTGACACCGACGGAAACAGGTAAGTGTAGTTGCGCTCGTTTACCTGACCGAGGTTGAACGAGCGTCCCGACGAGCGGGTCCGCTCCACGCGCAGGCCCGCCTCGAGGGTGGTGGCGGGGCTGAGCGGCCGACTGGCCGAGGCGTAGGCCGCCTGAATGTGCTCCTGGTAAACGAAATGGTTGCTTAGCGTCGGGGCATACGCGTAGCCGTTGTTTACCAGCGAGTCGTAGCGGAAGTTGTTGTCCGAGGTAACGAAGGAATATTTCAGGCCAGCGGTCAGCTTGGCGATGCGTACCGGCCACACGACGTCTGATTTTACGGAACGGATGGTGATGCGGACTGGCTGCTCAAAAGCGAGCTCCTGATCAGGTTGCAGGGCGATGCCTTCTCTCGTCAGCCGCTGGCTGCCCAGCGTCCCCCGGGAGTTGTTGGCGTAGCGGGCATAGTCGGCGTCCAGGGTCAGTTGTCGGCCCGTAGTATCCAACACCACTTTATAATTCAGGTTCCACGAATTGTTTCGGGACGGCTCGCGGGTGGTATTGCGGTTTTGCACCACTTCGCTGGCCCTGGTGCCCAGGTTGGTTACGGTGGTGGGCCCGCCGGCATCGCGCCGGAAGGCGTTGGAAAACCCACTGTATACAAGGCCTGCCTCCTGGTTGTGGCCCAACTTGAAATCGAGACCGGCCTTGTAGCTGTGGCCGGTGGTGGTGGACGGGTCGAAGGAGGCCCGGTCATACGCCGTGGGGCCCACGCCGTTGTCAATGATGCGGTAGCTCGTGCGTTGCAGGTAGGAGCTTTTGTAGTTGTAGCCGTAGTTGCCGAACAGGTTGAAGCGGGCGGTCTTCACGTTGCCGATGAGGGCCTCGGTGGTTTGCGGATTGTGGCCGGTACCGGCCCCGGCCGTGACGTTGAGGGCGTATCCCCGGCGGGCACTTTTTTTGGTAACGATGTTGATGAGGCCCGCGCTCCCTGCCGCGTCGTACTGGGCCGAGGGGGCCGTGATGATTTCAACGCGGGCCAGGTTTTCGGCGGGCGTGCCTTTCAGGAAGGTGCTCAACTGCTGGGGCGAGAGATAGGTGAGCTTGCCGTCGAGCATCACGTTCACATTGGCATTGCCCTTGAGTAAGATATTTTCCTCTTGGGATACGCTCACGCCGGGCGTACGTTGCAGCACCTCAAAGGCCGAGGTGCCGGCGGCGGCCAGCTGGGCTTCGACGTTGTATACCACTTTGCCAACGCCGGCTTCTACCCTTTGCTGTTGGCCCCTTACCGTCACTTCACGCAACAGTTCGGCGGCCTCCGGCAGCCGGAGGGGTGGCAGGTTTAGGGTAGTCTGGCCGGGTCCTACCGTAAAAGTCGTGGTGGCTGGCTTTAAACCGATGGCACTGGCGCGGAGCAGGTAGGAGCCAGCGGCCAATCCCGCCAACCGGTACTGACCGGCTGCCTCAGTTTGGGTAGCGGCCACTGCGGCGCTGTCGGGCAGGCGCAGCAGCCGTACCGCGGCACCGGGGATGGGCTGATTGTTTGAATCCTGCACCAGGCCCGATACGGCAGTTTTTGGGCCTGGAGTAGGCACCATGCGTTGGGCGGGGGCGCTCAGCGGGAAGAGCGCCCCCGCGGCAAGCAAACACCACAGGCTGAAACAGGGTCGAAGAAAGGGCATAATAAGAAAGCACCGGGTAGTTTCGTTGAGGCGACCGCTCACGTTCTGATCCTCCTCCGTGCGGGTAGCCTTCACTGCTCGGGGTGGGTCAACGGATTGGAAAATAGCGGCATCCTGGACTGCGGTGGCGCGCCAATGGAAAAACAGTCCGGCTACTGAGCGTAGATGCTTTGTCATGGGAATCGCCGGACGGAGGATCAAAAAAACTATAGTTGCAACAACATTGCAAGATGGAAGCAACAGATTATTTTTGCAACTTCATTGCATCTTTTCAGAAAAATATTTGCAACCTCATTGCGTTTAGACTAAGTTTAGGCTTTCAACCTTAAAAATTTGTCACTGCCGACGATGGTTGGTTTACCAGTTAACGCTGGAAGAAGAATGGGTAAAACAGATTGAAGCCAACAGCGACCATTGCTGGCAGGAACCAATCGTCAACTTTTCACCAGAAAAAATTTCATATTTTCAAATCTGTCGTTTGTTTACTCATGAAAATGCAACCAATGAAAACCCTCTTAACGGCCGTGTTCGCCGTTGCCCTCATTTCAGGCTGTAAGAACGACGATCCGGACCCGGTAAACGAGGAAGAATTAATCACCACTGTCCGGTTGACGTTCACCGCCACCACGGGCGGTAGTCCCGTAGTTGTCGAATGGAAGGATGCCGATGGGGACGGGTCGGGCGCGCCCGTAGCGGGCAGTGCCACCCTAAGCGCCAACCGTACCTACGCCATGACGGTTCAGATCTTGAACGAATCGGTAACGCCGGCGGAAAACATCACGGAAGAGATTGAGGAGGAGGACGAGGATCACCAGTTCTTCTTTACCAAACCGGCGGCGCTCAACCTGACGGTTACTTACGCGGATGCCGACGCCGACGGCAAACCGATTGGTCTGACCAATGCCGTCACAACGGGGGCGGCCAGCAGCGGTACCCTCCAGGTGACCCTGCGGCACTTGCTCAACAAGAGCGGGGCGAACGTGTCGGCCGGCAACCCCGCCAATGCGGGCGGGGAAACCGACATTGAGACCCTTCCGCCCTTCAACATTAC
>JACMKY010000427.1 GCA_014379925.1 Cytophagales bacterium
AGGGTATGTTGCGGAAGTCCTATTTTGCTTACATTACGCGCGCTCCCTGGCCAAGGGAAGCGTCATTCCGGACGCGCGTTTTTCGTCGCCCGACGCGGGGCTTGGCTGGAACGCCTTTCGTCTGCTGCCGGAATGAAGCGGCGGCGAGCGATGGCACCAACCAGTCGCCACGACCAAGGAGTAAGCAAGGCCAGAGGTTAACAATAAAACAAACACGATGAGGGGGAAAAACTTTCTTTGCTGGGCCGCGGTGCTGAGCAGCTTTTTGGGCTCTCTAAAGGCGCAAACGCCGTCTTCTTCCAACCAAAAATCTTCGTTTGAGGACTGGAACCAGCCGTTCGAGCCTTTTCGCATCGTTGGCAACGTTCATTACGTCGGCACCAACAACCTGGCCTGTTTTCTGATCACCACCTCCGCCGGGCACGTGCTGATCGATACGGGGCTGGAAGAATCGGCCCCCATCGTTCGCGCCAACATCGCCACCCTCGGATTCCGGCTGAAGGACATCAAAATCATCCTCTCCGGTCACGCGCACTTCGATCACGTCGCCGGGCACGCGGCCATGAAGCAAGCAACCGGTGCCCGGGTCTACGCCACGGCCGCCGACGCCGCAATTCTCGAAAGCGGCGGCACCAAAGGGTTTCATCCCCTCACCCCGTACCCGCCGGTCAAGGTGGACCGGATCCTCCGGGACGGGGAGGTGGTTCGGCTGGGCGATCAGGCGCTGACCGCGCATTTGACCCCCGGACACACGGATGGCAACACCACCTGGACCACGACCGTCAAGGAAAACGGGAAGGAATACCGGGTGGTTTTTGTGGCCAGTATGTCCATCAATCCCGGCGTCCACCTGGTGGATTATCCCCCCTGGCCGACCATCGCGGAAGCGTACGCCGAGTCGTTTCAGCGGTTAAAATCGCTGCCGTGCGACGTGTTTCTGGGACCCCACGCGCCCTTTTTCGATCTGGAAGCCAAGGTGGGCCGGATGAAGGCCAAAACCGACCCGAATCCGTTCGTTGATCCCCAAGGCTACCGCGACTACCTCGCCTCTTTTGAAAAGAGCTATCACGAACAGCTCCAACGGGAACGGGCCGGAAAGTGATTGTCCGCTCAGCCCCGCGGCCCCGTTGGGCGGCCACGGAACGGCTGGTATAATTAACCCGGTTTTGCTACCTACCGGGATAATGGACTGCTGGTTTCTTTGGGGGTAAGTTTTACCAGTAAGCCCGGGCCTTCGGTGATGGCATAAACGTATCCATCGGGGCTTTCGGCCACGTACCTGACCCGGCCGATGTCTTGCAATAATTTCTCCTCCGTTACGTACTTGGTGCCGGAAAGCTGAACGCGGGCCAGGTGCCGGAAGGCAAGGGCGCCCACCAGCAGGTTGCCTTTCCAGGACGGATAACGGTCGCTGGTGACGATGGTCATCCCGCACGGACCGATGGAGGGAACCCAGTAACGTACCGGATTCTCTACGCCGGCCATTTCCTTGAATTCAGTGAGGATGGTGCCGTCGTAATTTATTCCGTAGGATGTTTTTGGCCATCCGTAGTTCTTCCCTTTTTCGATCAGATTCAATTCATCCCCGCCTTTGGGTCCGTGCTCAACCGCCCAGATGCGGTTGGTTGCCGCGTCGTAAACCATGCCTTGGGGATTTCGGTGACCGTACGTCCAGATGGAAGGGCTGGCCTCTTTTTGGCCGACAAAGGGATTGTCCTTGGGAATGCGGCCATCGTCGTGCAGGCGGTGGATTTTACCGTGGTCATTGTTGAGTTCCTGCACCTTCGGCTGGGTACCTCTTTCACCGGAACTGAAATACAGAAAGTTGTCTTTGTCGAAGACAATCCGGCTTCCGAAGTGGAAAGTGGCGGCAATGAACGGTTTGGCCAAAAACAGGTCCTTTAGTTCGACCAACTGGTTTCCCTTCAGTTTGAAACGGGCGATGGCGGTAGTGACGCCCCCTTCAACCGGTTTAGAATAGGATATATAAATCCAATTATTTTTCTGGTAGTTGGGGTGTACTTTGATGTCCAGCAAGCCTCCCTGTCCTTCGTCCGATACGGCAGGAACGCCCGTGAGTTTTTCGCCCGTGTGCTTGCCGTTTTTGAAAACCAGAATTTCTCCCGATTTTTCAGTAACCAGCATGCGGCCATCGGGCAGCCAGGTCATTCCCCACGGATTTTTAAAACCATTATACAGCGTATCAACCGCAAGTTCCGACTTCGCCGAATCAGCGAAAATTTGTTTTTCGGGTGTACGTGGTCCTTGATCAGTGGTTTCGAACCGGGAGAATATACCGGTTGATACCAAGGAAGAAATAATTAAAAAAGAAACCTTGTTCATTTTGGTGGGTTAAAATTACGGTGGAGAAATGATCTTTTAAAGTTTATTTTCGGGGTTTTAACTGATCTTCCTTTACCAAGGGCAGTTCGCGGCCGGCCGCTGAACGTATTGAGTAGCGATACATTTGATCGTGGGTTGATTTAAAAACTTTAATGACCAACGATTCTGCGAAACCAGCACCGGCGTATTCGGCCGGTATATTTTTTAAGCTGACTTTGTCATCCACGGCAAATTTTGCTTTGCCGTCTTCAGCTTTCTTCGTCTTTTTTTTCGAAGTCATTTTAACGTCACCGTCTTCCGGAGTAGACCTTGTATTTTCCGTTTTTTTTACTTTCTTAATCGGAATTATTTTGATGGTCTTGCCATTCTGCGTGTATTTTTTGTCTTCCATTTTTTTATGCTGTTTTAAAATATTACTTATTTGAGCTTCAAAACCGAGACGGGCGCGGCAAGGCTGTTCCGTCCAAATTCCCACTGTAAAGTGGTTCTAAAGCGGTGATTCATTCCGGAAAGCGACCGGGTCGGCTTCACCCGAACGGCATCCGGTCCCTTTTTGCCAGGGTAGTTGCGCCGCATTTTACCCCCGTGGCAAACTTCGTGGTTTGCCCGGCTGTTTCCCCGGGGAAACCCGTTGCGAGTCCGGACGGTGCGCTTTGCCCCGGTCCGTATCCGGTGGCAGCGGTTTGACCACCCATTGCCAGGAAAACTACGAATGTAAAACAATTACGGCGCATTCAAAGAATCAACCCTTTAAAAGAGTTCGGGAGAGGGTAAGCGGCGACCTCGGTGTAACCAGGCAGCGGCTGGTAAACGGGATGCTTGGTGGCGGTTTGGGCACCGATTCCACGGGGGTAACCGCCACGAAACGGTCATCAGGACGTTCGGCGGGGACAAAAGTGCCTGCCATTGCCCAC
>JACMKY010000428.1 GCA_014379925.1 Cytophagales bacterium
ACCCCCGGTTCGTACCTCATCCGCGAGTACGCCAAGAACGTGGAAGGCTTCGTGGCCCGCGATGGCGGGGGTAATCCGTTGGCGTCCGAAAAGATCAACAAAAATACCTGGCGCGTACGTACCCGTTCGGCCGCTGAAGTCCGCGTGGCGTACCAGGTTTACGCCTACGAGCTGACGGTTCGCACCAGCTTCCTGGATGCTTCGCACGGCTACCTCAACGGAGCCAGCGTGTTTATGTACGTCGACAAAATGCTCGACCTGCCCGCCACGCTCACGGTCAAGCCCTACGCGGGCTGGACGGAAATCTCCACTTCACTGACGCCGGCCAAGGGCAGCAAGTTCGAATTCGACGTGCCCAACTACGACATCCTGGTGGATTCGCCCCTCGAAATCGGTACCCACCGGGTGCTGACCTTCACGGCCGCCGGCGTTCCGCACCGCGTGGCGATGTACGGCCAGGCCAACTACGATGCCAACCGGCTGCTGGCCGACATGAAGAAAATTGCCGAGGAAGCCACCACCGTCGTGGGCGAACACCCCTGCAAAGACTACACCTTCCTGGTGCATAACCTGGCGAGTGGCGGGGGCGGGCTGGAACACCTGAGCTCCACCACTTTGCAGACTTCCCGCACCGGTTACCAGTACGAACCGAGCTACACGGGCTTTCTGACCCTGGTGGCCCACGAGTATTTTCACCTCTGGAACGTGAAGCGCATCCGTCCCAAGGCCCTGGGTCCGTTCGACTACGAGAACGAAAACTACACCCACCTGCTCTGGGTGGCCGAGGGTTTCACGAGCTTTTACGAGGATTACCTGCTCCGCCGCGCCGGCCTCACCAGCCCCGACCAGTACCTCAACGCCCTCACCACCGAAATCAACGGCGTCGAGAATGCGCCCGGCAACCGGGTGCAGTCGGTGGCCGAATCCAGTTGGGACGCCTGGATCAAGTACTACCGGCCGAACGAAAATTCACCCAACACCACCGTTTCCTACTATTCCAAGGGGAGCGTGCTGGGCAACCTACTCAACCTGACCATTATGCAAAGCACCGGGGGCGGCAAGAGCCTCGACGATGCGATGCGCTACCTGTGGACCGAATACCACAAGAAGCAGCAGCGTGGCTTCACCGACGAAGAATTTCAGAAGGCGCTGGAGATGGTGGCGGGCAAAAGCCTGGCGGAGTTCTTCCAGAAGCACGTCTTCGGCACCGAGCCCATTGACTACAACCGGTTTTTCAACGCGGTGGGGCTGCAGTTGGTGGACCTGAACCGGGGCCGCACGGGTCCTTACCTGGGGGTGGCCACCTCACCGGCGGGCGGCAAACTGACAGTTACCTCCGTGATGCGGGGTACGGGCGCGTATCAGTACGGCCTGAACGTAAACGATGAATTGATCTCCCTCGACGGCACCCGCCTGACCGATGACATCAATCGGCTGATCGCCGCCAAAAAGGTGGGGGACACGGTGAAGCTGCTGGTCAACCGGGGAGGTGAACTGAAGACGTTGGACGTGACAATCGGAAATATCCCCACGGTGAACTACCGCCTGGAACGGGTCGCCAACCCCACGGCCGAACAGACCGCGCTATACCGGAAATGGCTGCGTTTGGAGTGAGCACCGTCGTTGACGAGCCAACTTCCCTTGCGCGCCGGGTGGGTAACCACTAATTTTGACCAGCGCTTGTCGATGGTGAACTAAATTTTGGTTACTTTTACCTTTTACAATCCTTCGTAATGCCGGAATGAATGCCATTGGGGAAACCGCTTACCAGTTCGACAAGCAAACGGGATTTTACAGGGGCAAGGTGAGGGATGTATATTTTTTCGGGGATAAGATGGTGGTGGTCGCTTCCGACCGTATTTCTGCTTTTGACGTGGTGCTGCCCCGCGCTATTCCGTACAAGGGGCAAGTACTCAACCAGATAGCGGCCCGTTTTTTGCGGGCGACCGCCGACATCGTACCCAACTGGCTGCGGGAAGTACCCGATCCCAACGTGAGCGTGGGCATCCGTTGCCAGCCTTTCGCGGTCGAGATGGTGATTCGGGGTTACCTGGCCGGACACGCCTGGCGGGAATACCAGGCGGGGAAACGAGAGGTGTGCGGCGAACCGTTGCCCGATGGCCTGAAAGAGAACGACCGGTTGCCCGCGCCCATTATTACCCCGAGCACCAAGGCCAAGGCCGGTCACGACGAAGACATTACCCGGGAAGAGATCATCGGGCGGGGCTTGGTTGGGGCCGAAGACTACGCCCGGCTGGAAGGCTACACCCGCGCGCTGTTCGCCCGGGGTACGGAGATGGCCAGCGCCCGCGGGTTGATCCTGGTGGATACCAAGTACGAATTCGGCAAACTGGACGGTGCGCTTTACCTGATCGACGAAATCCACACCCCGGATTCGTCCCGCTACTTTCACGCCGACGGCTACGAAGCGCGGCAAGCGCGGGGCCAACCCCAACGGCAACTGTCCAAGGAGTTCGTGCGGGAGTGGCTGATCCGGCACGGTTTCCAGGGCCAGCCCGGACAGACAGTGCCGGCCCTGAGCGATGAGTGGGTACGGACCGTCTCCGACCGCTACGTGGAGCTGTACGAGCAGGTAACCGGCACGACGTTTGACAAGGCGGATAACCAGGCCATTTTGCGGCGGATCGAGCAGAACATTTTGCGGGTGCTTTAGTTTTTGAGCTACGGTTGATGTACGATTGGGACACAAAATTTAACATTTTACACCTTTGACTTTTATGAGATACACGGAAGATACCCAAGAGAAATACACGCTGCTGCAGTTGAATGAAATGAAACTGGACGCTACCGTGTCACCCCTGCTCAAATCGAAGTTCGTGACGCTGAACGCGGAAGGAAACAAAAATATCATTGCTGATCTTTCGCAAGTCAAATACATCGACTCTTCCGGCCTGAGTGCCCTTTTGATTGGCAACCGGCTTTGCCAGGATGCGGAAGGCTCTTTTATCCTGGCCGGCATCACCGACCACGTCATGAAACTCATCAAAATTTCCCAACTCGACACCGTACTGGAGTTGCTTCCCACGGTGGAAGAAGCCGTGGACGCTGTGTTTATGCACGAATTAGAAGACGACCTGGGAAAAGACGATTCGGACAAGTAGGCCCCGCCGGTAAGGACAACGGGATGGCAATCGAACGGAGACCATCCCCTTGTCCTTGCCGGAATCAGACAAGGCGTACCCCATTGAACACCCTCCCGATACCTTGGTTTTCGAACTGACTATACTAGGCTCAAACGCGGCCATTCCCGCCCACAACCGGCATCCTACCGCCCAGTTCCTGCAAATTGACCAACACTGCTTTTTGATTGACTGCGGAGAGGGTACCCAGATGCAGATGAGCAAGTTCAAGATACGCCCCAACCGCATCCACCACATCTTCATCAGCCACCTGCACGGCGACCACTACCTCGGGCTGATGGGCTTGATTTCGACGATGCATTTATACCAGCGTACCGAGGACTTGCATCTGTACGGTCCGGTGGGCTTGTCCGAGATCCTGACGGCGCAACTCAAATATTCGGATACGCGACTCAGCTACCCCCTTCACTTCCGGGAGGTGGATACGGAAGCGCGGCAACTCATCTTCGAGAACGAAATCCTGACGGTAGAAACCATTCCGCTTCGCCACCGGATCCGCTGCGCCGGTTTCCTGTTCCGCGAAAAGCCCAAGAAGCGCCGCCTTCGCAAGGAGGTACTGCCAGCGGACATCTCCCTGGCGCACATTGCCGCCTTGAAAAAGGGCCTGGACGTGAAGGATGCGCAAGGCAACGTGGTGATGGAAAACGAAGCGTATACCCTTCCTCCCCGCAAAAGCCGCAGCTACGCCTACTGCTCCGATACGCGTTACCACGAAGAACTGGTGGCGCAAATTCGAAACGTGGATTTGCTCTACCACGAATCCACCTTCCTGGACGAGGAGGCGGGGCGGGCGAGCGAGACCTTTCACAGCACCGCCCGGCAAGCCGCGGCCATTGCCCGGATGGCCGGCGTGGAGCGGTTGCTGCTGGGACACTACTCTTCGCGTTACAAAGACCTGAACCCATTTCTGGAAGAAGCCCGGTGCGTTTTTGAAGCCAGTGTATTGTCCGTGGAAGGGGAGAGTGTTGTCGTTCCGGAGGAGTGAGGCCGATCAGACTGCACCATTAAGCTAAGCAAAAACCCAGTCCGCCAGGCGGTACGCTTCCCCGAAGGCCGCTTGGTCCAGGCGCAGGTCGAGCCCTTCCCCTTCCAAAAAAGCGATGATTTGTTCGGTGGGCAGGTTGCCCGTCAGTTGGTCCTCCGCCATGGGGCAGCCGCCGAAGCCCCGGATGGCCCCGTCGAAACGGCGACACCCCGCCCGGTAGGCCGCCGCCAGCTTTTCGGGCACCGTGGCCGGCGTGGAGTGCAGGTGCGCACCGAATTCAATTTGCGGAAACGCCGGAATGAGGGTGCCAAACAAGGCTTGGATGCCTTCGGGAGTGGCACTGCCCACCGTGTCGGCCGGCGCGACGACGCGGATGTCCAGGGCGGCCAGCTTCCCCACCATTTCCGCCACCGTTTCGGGATGGTACGGGTCGCCGTAGGGATTTCCGAAGCCCATCGACAGGTAGACCACGAGGGTCTTGGCGTGCTGGAGGCAGAGATTCTGGATGGTGGCTACTTCCGCCAACGCTTCGGCAACCGACGCGCGGGTGTTTCGTTGTTGAAAGGTTTCGGAAACGGAGAGGGGAAAACCCAGGTAGGTAACCGACTCGAAACCGCACCCTTGTTCCGCCCCGCGCCGGTTGGCGACAATGGCCAGGAGCTTGGTCGGTTGGCCCGGGTCGAGTCCGGCCAGCACCGCCGCCGTGTCGCGCAGTTGCGGAATGGCTTTGGGCGATACGAAACTGCCGAAGTCGATGGTGTCGAAGCCCACCCGCAGCAGTCGGTTGAGGTAGTCGATCTTTACCGCCGTTGGAATGAAGCCGGGCAGACCCTGCATCGCATCCCGCGGACATTCGACGAGCTTCATGGGGTTGGGCCGGTGGATGAATGCGATCAACTCAGACCGCCGCTAAAACAGGGCCGAAGCAATGGCTTTGATGTTGTCGGACTTGCCCATGGAATAGTAGTGCAGCACGGGCACCCCGAAAGCCACCAGCTCCTTCGATTGCTGGATGCTCCACTCGATGCCGACCTTGCGGGCTTCCGCGTCGTTTTTACACTTCTCCACTTCGTCCGCCAGTTCGTCGGGAATGTCGATGTGGAAGATGCGGGGCAGCACCGTGGTCTGCTTGCGGGTGGTGAGGGGCTTCAGGCCGGGAATAATCGGTACGGTGATGCCTTCCTCGCGGCACTTGTTGACGAAGTCGAAGAATTTCTGGTTATCGAAAAACATCTGGGTGACGATGTAGTTGGCGCCCATCTCGATTTTCTTCTTCAGATAGCGCAGGTCGATTCGCAGGTTGGGCGCCTCGAAATGCTTTTCCGGGTAGCCCGCCACCCCGATGCAGAAGTTGGTGGGAACGGGGCTGATCATATCCCCGTCGAGGTACTTGCCTTGATTGAGTTGGGCAACCTGATGGAGCAATTCGGTGGCGTAGCGGTGACCACCCGGTTCGGACGTAAACCCCGGCTCCGACTTGATGGGGTCACCGCGCAACAAGAGCACGTTGTCGATGCCCAGGAAGTTGAGGTCGATCAGCGCGTTTTCGGTCTCCTCCTTGGTAAAGCCGCCGCAGATCACGTGCGGCACGGCATCCACCTTGAAGCGGTTCATGATGGCCGCGCAAATACCCACCGTGCCCGGCCGCTTGCGGGTGACCGTTTTTTCGAGCAGCCCGTTTTCCCGCAACTTGTACACGTACTCCTCGCGGTGGTAGGTCACGTCGATGAAGGGCGGCTTGAATTCCATCAGCGGCTCGATGGAATCGAAGAGGTGATGGACACTCTCGCCCTTCAGCGGCGGCAGAATCTCGAAGGAGAACAGGGTCTGCTTGGCGTTTTTTAGGTACTCGGTGACTTTGGTCATTGACGGGCTGAATTTCCAGGTATTTATTTTTCCGCGTTTCAAAGACAAGCGGTTATTTCGGCTTCACCGGCGGTGATTCGTTGCGTCGCCGCCGTCGCGAATCCACCGGGCGTTGTCGCGTCGTTCTCCGGTTGAAACCCGCAGCGAACCACAAATGTTTCTCCCGGCTCGTCGACACTTCGCCAGGAATTCGGGCTGGTGACAGTTCATGCATGGATACCGAGTACACTTGCAAACCTTCGTCTCTGAGTTGGGGTTGTGCGCTGGCACGATTCGGCTGTCGGGCCGTACACCGGGTTGCCTGCTGGCCTTTTCTTCACCAGATTCGTCTAACAGCCTTCCCTTTCAAATACTCATCAAAAATCCCATCCCTACTAACCAGTTGCATATTTTCGACCAGCGCTTGGGAAACAATAATTCTGTCGAAGGGATCACGGTGGTGAAAAGGAAGTTTGTTTTGTTGAACAGTATGCGCAAAGTTGATGGGGAGTATCTGTATTCCATTGTCGGTAGCATCGTTGATAACCGTTTCGTAACTGCCTTGAATAGTCAGTTTACCCAAGGCAGTCTTGATCGAAATTTCCCAAAGACTTGCAATGCTAAGAAAATGCTCATTAGATGGCGTTTCTACAGTTTCTCTAACCTGCTGACTCAACTCGCTACTTCCAGCCACGAACCACAAAAAAGTGTG
>JACMKY010000429.1 GCA_014379925.1 Cytophagales bacterium
CGGGAGTTATCGGCAAAATAAATTTTTGTGCCCCCCGTAATTCCACGCTGAACGGACAAGGTAACCGCGGAGCCGTCTGAATTTTGACTTCGCGTCCGTCGTTACCGTCCGGACACTTCCATTGCCTGCTGTACGTCACGGAGGATGTCGTCGAAACTTTCCAGGCCCACGGAGATGCGGATCAGGCCGGGGTAAATGCCCACGGCAGCGCGTTCGTCGTCGCTCAGTTTGGCGTGCGTGGTGGAAGCCGGGTGCGTGGCGATGGTGCGCGTGTCGCCGAGGTTGGCGGTGTGGGAAATCATCCGCAGGGCATCCAGGAACTTGCGCCCCCGTGCCAGGCCGCCCGCCAGTTCGAAGGTTACCAGGCCGCCCCCCAACCGCATTTGCCGTTTCGCCAGCGCGTATTGCGGGTGGGAGGGAAGGAAGGGATATTTCACTTTCCGCACCTCGTCGTGCTCTTCCAGGTGCGTAGCCAGCCGAAGGGCGTTTTCGCAGTGCCGGTCCATCCGCACGGCCAGCGTTTCCAGGCTTTTGGAAAGCACCCAGGCGTTGAACGGAGAGAGGGATGGCCCCGCGTGGCGGGCGAAAAAGCGCACTTCTTTCATCAAATCTTCCTTTCCCAGGATGGCTCCTCCGAGGACGCGGCCCTGCCCGTCAATGAATTTGGTCGCCGAGTGCGTGACTAGGTGCGCTCCGAATCGGGCGGGAGTTTGCAGGTAAGGCGTAGCAAAGCAGTTGTCTACGTTCAGTATCAGGTGGTGTTTGGCCGCCAGTTGTCCGAGCCACGCCAGGTCGATCAGGTCCAAGGCCGGGTTGGAAGGCGTTTCCACGAAAATCATTTTCGTATTGGGCTGGATGAGACTTTCCCAGTCGCCGGGCCGGTTGATTTCCGCGTAGGTGTGCGCAATGCCCCAGCGCGGCAAAATCTGCGTCAGCACCTGGTGGGTGGAGGCAAACAGCGAACGCGAAGCCAGCACGTGGTCGCCCGCCCGCAGGAAGGCCACCAAGCTGGTGAACATCGCTGCCATCCCCGAAGCAGTGGCAATGCCGTCTTCGGTGCCTTCGAGCCCGCACAGCTTGTCAATGAATTCGGTGTTGTTGGGATTGGAAAACCGGGTGTAGATGTTGCCGGAGACTTCGTCGGCAAACAGGGCCCGCGCCTGTTCGGCGTCGTCGAACACGAAGCTGGAGGTCAGGTAGAGCGGCGTGGAATGCTCGCGGAAATCCGTCCGCTCCGATTGGGTGCGGATGGCGCGGGTCTCGAAATGAGGGTCGAAGAACGCTGGTTCATTGTCCATTTTTGTTCAGTAATCAGTATCCAGGGGTAATGAGGGAATAAAACGTCAAATCTAAGTGATTAACGCTGGTTCACGCGCCGTTTTAAGTTGATTTCGGTACCGACTACGGGCTACTGACGAACGCTTCACTTCATCTGCATGACGGAGGCCATGGTTTCCAGTCCCTCCCAAAGGTTCCGGATCCCGACGTTTTCGTTCTCGGCGTGTTGGTTGTTGTCGTGGTTCACTACGGGAACGGTGATGGTCGGCGTTTTCAGGTGTTTCTCGAACAGGTACAGGGGCAGGCTCCCGCCCGAAGTAGGCAGCAAAACCACCGGTTCGGCAACCGTTGCCTGAACGGCCGCTACCACACTCCGGGCAACCGACAGGTCCATCCGGGTGCGTTGGGCGTTGTAGCCGCTCTTGCCACTCACTTTGGCAATCATCGGGTATTGCGCCCGTTCCCCGTCCGTGGGTTCACGTCGGGTCACGTAAAAGCCCTGCCGTTCGATGTGCTTGACCACTTTCTCGGTTTGCCGGGCGTGGTCGTTTCCCAACACCAGCCGCAAATCCAGGGCGGCCGTCGCCGTCGTAGGAATGACGTTGCTGGCCATCGAACCTACGTTGGCGCTTTGCAACCCGTTGACGTTGAGGGAAGGGGCGTTGATGAGTTCGCTCAGCGATTTTCCACCTCCCTCGGCCCGGCCAAAGCCCAGTTCCCGCTGAATGGTTGCGTCCGTGTCGGGTACTTTCGCCAGCGCTTGCTTCTCGGATTCCGACAAGGGTACCACGTCATCGTAAAAGCCCTCAATGGTGACGCGGCCCGTGCTGTCTTTCATCGAGGCCAGGAGCCTGGCTAAGTTCATCGCCGGGTTGGGCGCCCAGTTGCCGTAGTGACCACTGTGGAGCGGCCGTTTGGCGGCGTACACGGTTACTTCCAGGTTCACGTCGCCCCGTACCCCAAATACGACTTGTTTCCGGCCCGACTGGTGAACCGGCCCGTCGCAGATGATCCACAAATCGGATTGGAGCCGGCTGCGGTGCTGGTCCAGGATTTCCGACAGGTGCGGGGAGCCGGCTTCTTCTTCGCCTTCGAAGAAAAACTTGAGGTTGACCGTGGGCTTGAGTTGGGTCTCGACCAACGCCCGGTACGCTTCCAGAATCGTCATAACCCCGGCTTTGTCATCGGAACTGCCGCGGGCGTACAGCCGGCTCTCCGGGTCAATGGCTTGGCCGGATTGGGGGGCGGCCACGATTTTTCCCCCCTTGTCGAGGGGGGCGGAAGCGAATGTCGGTTCGAACGGACGGAGCCCCGCCGCCCACTGCGCGGGATTGACCGGTTGTCCGTCGTAATGGGCGTAAAAGACCACGGTGCGCTTGGCACCGGGCGTCCGCACTTCGCCGAATACCACCGGCGGTACCCCCGGGGTTGCCGCCTCCAGCAGCCTGGCCTCGATGCCCCGTTTCCGCATCATTTCCGCCACGAACGCCGCCGTTCGCCGGATGTTGACCGTATCGGTCACTACGTTCGGAATGGCCAGAAACTGCGTGTACTCCGCCAGGATGCGGTGTTCGTTGGCCCGGCGGTACTGCCGGATTTTCTCCAGCGCCGGTTCGGCCGCCAGGAAGGCCGTCAGCAGGGCGAAGCAACCAAAGGCGAAGACGTTTTTCACGCGGGCTGTTCTTGTAAAAGGGTGAAACTGTGCGTAATTACCGCCGTTTTCTCCAATATTTTAGCCACCGAACAGTACTTGTCCAGGGTTAACGCAATGGCTTTTCGCACTTTCTCTTCGTCCAGGTTGCCGGTCAGCGCGAAGTGCACGTGAATGCGGGTGAACAACGAGGGGACTTGGTCCGCCGCGCGTTCACCGTCAATGGTCACGCGCAGGTCCCGGATGGGCTGCTTCTGCTTGTTGAGGATGCTGATCACGTCGATGGAACTGCACCCACCCAAGCCCGCCAGCAGCACTTGCATGGGGCGCATTCCTCGGTTCTGACCACCGATCTCGGGTGAGGCATCCATGTCGAGGGTCGTCCCGTTTTCGTTGGCGGCGCGGAAGTGGTAGTCCTCGTTGAGGCGCGTGACTTCGATTTTCATCGTTTGGCGTTTTCCGTTTGGTTAATCAATCACTTGACAAATATACGCAACGTGCATTTCAAAAAGCGAAAGGAAATGCTAGCTTGGAGCAGTCAAGTTATTCCCCTGGTCAGCACACCCGGTGTACTTCCTGTGTTGTAACCCATTAGAAGAAAATATACTATGACAGATAATCGAAAAACACCCATTGAAATTGATAAAGATGAATTCAAGGCAATTGGCCATCAGTTGATTGATGCGATTGCCGATTTCATCGATCGGATTGACGAAAAGCCGGTTACAACCGGCGAGTCTCCCAAGCAAATACAAAATTTACTAAGTCGTAGATCACTACCAAAAAACGGTTCTTCTGTTTCAGCATTATTGTCTAAAACTACTGATTTATTGCTTAATCATTCTTTATTGAACGGTCATCCTAAATTTTTGGGATACATCACTTCGTCCGCAGCCCCAATCGGTGCACTAGCGGATTTATTGGCCGCCTCGGTTAACCCCAACGTTGGTGCGCAGATATTGAGTCCAATGGCTACCGAAATTGAAAAGCAAACCGTAAAATGGCTGGCAGAATTTATTGGCGTTTCACCAAACTACGGTGGCCTATTGGTTAGCGGAGGAAACGTGGCCAATTTTACGGCTTTTTTGGCCGCGAGAACCGCCAAAGCACCCAAAAACGTCAAAGAGGACGGTATTTCAGGCGCACCCTCGAAGTTGGTTGTTTATTGCTCAAAAACTACCCATACCTGGGTTGAAAAGGCGGCAATCTTATTTGGCCTTGGCTCCAAATCAATTCGTTGGATACAAACGGATGAGGCCAATAAAATAGACAATGGTATTTTGGTGAAGACGATACAAAACGATTTAGAAAAAGGTCATCAACCAATTATGGTCATTGGTACCGCCGGGGATGTGAGCACGGGCGTTGTTGATGACCTGAAAACAATGGCCTCGGTTTGCAAAACCTACGACTTATGGTTTCACATAGATGGTGCATACGGCATACCTGCCGCGGTCATTCCAGAACTGAAAAATCTGTTTGAAGGCATCAAAGAGGCTGATTCCATCGCACTTGACCCGCACAAATGGCTGTACAGTCCACTGGAAGCAGGCTGTACGTTGGTAAAAAACCCTAAACACTTACTCGACACTTACAGCACTCACCCTGACTATTATAATTTTAGTACGCCCGCAGAAGACTTAGTTCAAAACTATTACGAATATGGTCTTCAAAATTCTCGTGGATTCAGGGCATTGAAAGTGTGGCTGACTTTGCAGCAAGTGGGCAGAAGTGGTTACGTTGAAATGATAAGTCAAGACATTGAGCTTTCTAAATTCTTTTTTAAACAGGCCAGGATTCATCCAGAGCTTGAGGCAATAACGCAAAATCTAAGCATTACAACTTTAAGGTACATTCCCGTTGGTTTTGCAAAAGATTCTGAAAATAAAGAAACGTATTTGAATGAATTAAACAAGGCATTGCTTAATCAATTGCAGGAGGGAGGTGAAGTGTTTTTATCTAATGCGATCGTAAACGAAAAATGCTGTTTAAGAGGTTGTATTGTAAATTTCAGAACCTCAAAAAAGGATATAGAGGAGATCGTTGAGATCATAGTTAGAGAAGGTAGAAAAATGCACATAAAACTTCAAACGCAACGAATCGAATGATAGCAAGCTACCGCAAAACTCAACACCCAGGCTGAGTTAACAATGCGTTAGAAAGCACATCGGCAGACGTCAATCGAATGCAGCAAATAACCGAATCTTGTTTCACAAGCTGAGTTTTATTCCAACCATTGCATAATTTAAACCTTGAAACCATGAAAGAGGTAGATGTACACGCACTGAAGGCCATGCAAGATGCCAAGGAAGATTTCCAACTCATCGACGTACGGGAGGCCTACGAATACGACATCGCCAACCTGGGCGGTCAACTTATTCCGTTGGGCACGGTGCTCGACCACGCCGACGACATTGCGCGCGATAAAAAAGTGGTTGTCCATTGCCGAAGCGGAAAACGCAGCGGCCTCGCCATCACGGAGTTGGAAAAAACGTACGGCTTCGACAACCTCTATAACCTCAAAGGCGGGATCCTGGCTTATTCCGACGAAATTGATCCGACGTTGACAAAATATTGAATGGGTGGTCGATGGTTGGTGGTTCACCGGCTACCGGCGGTTGTCAGCCCTTTCAACGGGCGCGTTTTTTCCGGTAGAAACCTGTGCGGATGTACAGTTTTTGCTCGCTGGTTTTGGTTGATCCGCAAAAAACTTACACGGACGGAGCGATTCTCAATGCCCGACATCTTCCGAAACCAACCTTCCGTAAACAAATAATTTAATGGGTAACTTGTTGAAAAAGAGACATTTTGTTATATAAAGTATTTAACAAGGTAATTTTTTCATCCGGGGGGATTTACCTTTTTTGCCGAAAAAGTATACATCAGTACCAATTCACCCACGAGTTATCCCAAACGCCCGAGACCTATGAGAGAGGAACTGCTAACCCGCCTTGGAAGCCTGCTCAAAGAATTGACCACGGAGATGGAAAAAAGCAAGCAGCGATTGGATCAGTTGAAAGCGCAACGCGAAAGGACGAACCAAGCCATGAAAAACTTCCGGGATCTGGATAACCTGAAGAAGGTCATCGAAGAGAACAAAGTCATGGTGGAACGGAATAACCGGGAAATCGAATACCAGCGTTACCTGGTGGTTGCCGTAAACACGACGATGAATGAACTCAAGGAATGGGGAACCAAGGAAAAACAGCAGGCAAGCTTTGAGGAGTACCTCATTCAACTCACCAACGACGCCGCCGATCTTCACGGCGATCATCCTTTCCGGAAAGACAAAACCTTTTTGACCAGCTTGCTGGACTACTACGAAAGCATCGAAGATTACACTTCCTGCGCGGTCATTCAAAAGCAGTTGAAGGAACTCTCTTGACGAGCTTCCTTATTCATTTATAAAAAGCCACCACCCATAATCAAAGGTGGTGGCTTTTTATAAATGAATCCCTTACGGGCAATAATTATATATCTTCCGATCAGCTCCCCGCCGCGCGGACAGTTTATTGCATTCCCTGCTTCACCAGGATGAACACCCAGGCGGCGATGAAGATCAGGGGAAGTAAGATGGAAGATACCTGCTCCATAGTCCGCACGAGTTTCGTGGCATCAATCGGTGGAAAGTCGTTGTCCGTGTCGTCGGCGTGTTCGAAGCGTTCGAACTTCTTGCGCAAGGAAGGCAAGTAGGACAAGGTAGCCAGTATCCCCACGTACACCGATATGCAAGCCGCGATGGCCGCTACCGGCAGCAACCACAGCAGGACGTCCTGCTGACCGGAAAAAACGGCATTCTTGGCTTCCTTGGGCGCATTGACCACCCCGGCGTAGCCTCCGTAGAAAAAAGACTGAGAAATCACCAACCAGATTATCCGCTGATTGATCATACTCTGGACGTGCTCGATCTGCCCCCGTACCAGTTTGTAATAATCAGCCCGGATCATTTTCTGATCATTTTCTTGTACCTCCATCTTTGAGTGGGTTAGGTTAAATAAGTGGATTGGGTTGAAATCAGGGGTAAATATTCAGTTTGGGATTTTTCGTGTTCAGGGGGCCGGCGGGGTATTTATTTTTAACTCCCTGCTCCTTACGAGAACGAGCCCATTAGGTTGGCTTAAACGGGGAAATTTGTTGGAGAATAGAACGTCTTTCACAAAACGAAAAAGCCATCACAATCCGCGATGGCTTTTTCGTTGGTCCTCCATTCGGGTACCGCGTCAACTGACGACCAAGGTTTTACAGGAAATTTACGCTCCCTTCGGCGTAGGGCTGAACCGGAACAGCGCCGCTACCAGCGCGTGCGCGTGCCTCCCCGTCAAGTCAGCATCGTCGACCAGATAGGCCTCCCCACCGTTTTGAAGCGTTTTAATGGTTGCCCGTTCGATCAGCGATTCGTCGTCCTGCCGTTGTCCGTCGTGGATGGTGGCGGTGAGGTTTTCCTCGTCGAACCTACCCCACGCCTGCGCGTTCTGGCGGATGAAGAGTGTATCCACGCGCCCCGTAACCGACGCTTCGAGGATTTCCCGGAGATCGCTGGAAGTCAGGTCGGTGCCGCTGCTATTTTGGTACCGTTCAATTCGCTTGTTGCGGGCTTCCACGAAATAGTCGCTCAGCAATTCGTTGGCCATCTGGTGCAGTTCGGTGGGGGAAGTCTGCTCAAAATTGCCGGTCAATCCTTTTCGGTGCAGCCGGGGATACGTATTTACCCGCTGGTAAAGGGGTTGGTAGTATTCCACGCAGGCCAGCACCAACGGCGTGTTGCCTTCTCCCAGCCGTTCTTTGATCCCTTCGTTGATGCCCCGGAAATACTCTTCCAGCAAGTGTTCCTTCTCGCTGTTGACTTCGGTGGAGTCACCGCGGGAGGAGGCATTTCCCTCGCCCCGGCCCAGCGTGCGACCCTGGTACTGCTTCTCAAATTCGTAGTACTGGGCAACTTCGTCGATGCCCGCCGGAAAAAGCTCCGGCGCATCCTCCGCTGAGATGGCGTACTGATCGGCCTTGAAGAGGGTAGCCCCGTTTTTCGTCAGCCGGAGCACGTGGTAGGTTTTGTGGGCATCCAGCAGGGGCAGCAGGGGTTGGAGCAGAAAGCGGCTCCCCACGTGCGAGGCTTCCTCGAAAGGAAAGGGACTCTGGAAGTAATCGAAGAAGTCCGGGCTTCGGAATACGGCCAACCCTTCGGTCTGGCTTTTCCAGAAATCCTGGTTTTGCAGCAGTTCGTGGAGGGGAGCCAACAGGTCTTCCGACTCGTGGCTTTTCAGGCCCCGTTGCTGCAGGTCCGCCCGTAGTTTCTGCACGTGGTTTTTGAAAAGAATCGAATCGTACCCGTCGTTTACTTCGTGCCCCTTGCGGTGGGTGGGAAGGTAGACGGAAATGCAGCGTTCGCCCGAGTGGTCGGCCAACTCGAGCAGGGTCTTTTTATCCGGATTTTTCATAGTCGTTGGTATGAATTTCACCGTTTTGTACGCACGCGCTTGACGAAGGGTTGAGGCAAGGGACACGCCATCCAAGCGGTTGGGGAAGCGCCTTGAAAGGGAGTGACCACTCAGAACCAGTGTAAATGGCTGTTGGACAAGGGGCTGGCAGGAACGCTGGCCAACGGATTCTTTCGGCCAAAATAAAGTGTTCCGACCCGGTTGACGCCGGTTGGGACGTTGAACCGAAAAACCGGAGGCGGATTTTTCCGGGTTGCTTTCCGGTGGAAGCGCCCGGCGATTGGTTGGCCGGGGTTGGGCGCACGACCCGGGCGGAGTCCACGTTGGCACCGCTGGGCGGAGTGCCGCCCAGCCGAACCGGACGGATCGCCGCCGCAGGACAAGGTCGTGCAAGCCACGAACGGGATGAAAAAGCTTTGCCCCAAGCTGGTTTGCCGGGTGATCCGATTCCTGAGAGTGCGCGGGTTTCGGGTAAGCAGACCCGTTCGGGGCGGATGCCGGGTCCGGTCAGAACCTGGCAGGGATCACCGGGCGATTCGTTGGGGACGTCAATTCTCGGTTACCACGTCCAGCAGCATCTTGTGCAGGATGGGTTGGTGGTGTTTGTCCTGCATCGCCTTGAGGCGCCAGTAAAACTCTGGGTTGTCGGGTGGGTATGCCACGGCCAGCTTGAGCAATTCCCTGGTGTGGATCAACATAGTATCCAGCGACTGGATGCGTTCAATCTCCCGGTTCAGCCGATCTTTGGCTACCCCAATGGGTTCGGGACTTTTTTCCAGCTTCATAGCTTCGTAACGGATTGGGTGAGCAGTTGGTGTCCGGGGATAAAACTAGCGGTTCCTGCCAAGGACGCCCAACCGGTTTCGGGCCGCACGGCACGGAAGTAATTTCTGGCGGGAGAATTGATTCCCGGTCCGCCCGGGTTGACGCGGCACCTTTTGCCGGATAATTCGTTTAACCGGTGTCGTGCCTTCCGTTTGATCGGTCCCTTGCTCCCTCTCCCCGCGCGGAAACTGTACTAAAATGAAATTCTAATTGCGCAACAAGGCAATTTTGAACCGCTAAAAACAACGTTTTGTTGCCTGAACACCTTGGTTCGACCGCGTTCCTTCGGACTGGGCCGCTGATCGCGGCGTTGCTTCGCAAGGTCGGCTGCTGCCGTGCGGTTCGCAAGCGAAGGCACGCGTAGGCGTCTCCGACTGGGCTTCCCCGACTGGGTGCCGGATTGCCGGACCAACCCGGCGAACCACTCCGCTCACCAGGAAGACTGCCTACTGAATATTGGCCATTAACACTGATATCATATGCCCCAACACGTACTCATCACCGGTGGCTCCGGCCTCATCGGTACCCGCCTCACCGAATTGCTGCGGCAACAAGGCTACTCAGTTGCTCACCTGAGCCGCCCCAACTCCAATCGGTCGGCAACTCCAACGGGCGTACGCGTGCACGAATGGGATGTAGCCAAAGGCGAACTCGACGAGCGGGCTTTGCCGGAAGCCGACTACCTCATCCACCTGGCCGGGGCTGGCATCGCCGACGAACGCTGGACGGAAAGCCGCAAAAAAGAGATTATTGACAGCCGCGTGGAATCCACCCGTTTGCTGGCCCGGAAATTGAAAGCTGCTGGGCGGCAGTCCACTGCCCACCCACTGAAAGCTTTTCTTTCCGCTTCGGCCATCGGCGTTTACGGAGCCGACACGGGCGGGCGCATCCTCACCGAAAGTTCGGCACCGGGCCGCGATTTCCTGGCCGACGTTACGTTGCGTTGGGAAGCCGCCGCCGAGGAAGTGGCGCAACTGGGCATCCGCACGGTGAAAATGCGGACGGGCATCGTGCTGAGTGAGAAAGGGGGGGCGCTGGCCAAAATTGCGCAGCCGATCCGCCTGGGGGCTGGAGCGGCGCTGGGTTCCGGTCGGCAGATCCTGTCCTGGATCCACCTCGACGACCTGGCCCGGCTGTTTATTTACGCTATGGAAGACGAAACCATGCGGGGGGCGTACAACGCCGTGGCGCCCAACCCGGTTACCAACGACCAACTGACCAAGCTGGCGGCGGACGCGCTCGGGAAACCCCTGTGGCTTCCCCGCGTACCTGCCTTTGCCCTCCGGTTGGCGTTCGGTGAAATGGCCGCAGTTGTGCTGGGCGGAAACCACGTCTTGAACGGGCGCGTGGCCAAGGAAACCGATTTTACGTACCGGTTTACCGACGCGCGGGAGGCCCTGGAGAATTTGCTGAAGGAATAACCGGGGATCGGGAAACGAAAAATTGCTCGGTTTTTATCCTTCGGAGAAGGAGGAACTCGTTTTTTTGCCTATCTTTGTGGCTTAACTTTTAAAATCGCTTAACTTTTAAAGAGAATGAAATCAGGAAAAGTAAAATTTTTTAATGAGACGAAGGGTTTCGGCTTCATTAAGGACGACTCCAATAGTCAGGACATCTTTGTGCACGTGTCGGGTCTGATCGACTCCATACAAGAAAACGACGACGTAACCTTCGAGGTTACCGAAGGAAAAAAAGGTCTGAATGCGATCAATGTAAAATTGGCATAGATTCTCTCTTCCCTTTCAACGACTATCCGCTGCCCGACGATCCAGTCAGGCAGCGGATTTTTAGTTTATAAGCTCGCTGATCACTCCCCCTTCAGCGGCTGCCCGTTGCTCTTCTCCAATCCTCCTTCGTAGAGCGCGTTGAAAACCAGTTTGTAGGTAGCCCGGGGCTGGCCGCGAAACTGCGGACGAAAACCGAACAGCACCACGTTGCCCTTTCCCTGGCGCACCCGCACCACGGCGGCTTTCCCGGCGATGTACTTTTCTTCGTTCAATGCCCAGCCACTCATCAGCAAATCCTTTTTGGCATAACTGGCCACGATGTCCACCGAAGGCTCCGGTGCCGCCTTGGTCTTTTCCTGACCCCCTTCCCCTTCGCGTTCCTGCCTTACCAGTTCGAAGGCGCGGCTGTTGGAGAAAGAGGCGGCGACTTCCGGCTGCACGCCGAAGGCGAGCGGGTGCCTGGTGTCCACGGTGGTGCGAATGAGGGAGCCGGGAATGAAGAATTGTTGGGAGGAAAGCCCGGCGGTTACGTTCTTTACCGGTAGGCCCAACTGGGCGATGGCAAAGTCGCTGGCTTGATCGAAAGTCACCAGCGTGCCGCCCCCGTTCACGTACTGCTTCAGGGCCAGCGTTCCTTCCAGACCCAGGCCGCCGGCGTAGGGAGCGGGCATGGCCGTGGTGGCGTGACCGTGCAAAAGGCTATTCGGGCTCTGGTCGGGGAGGATAATGGCCTGGTACACCGACAAATCCTGCTTGACCAAGTCCGCGTCGTGGAGGGTGTCGACCGGGAAAGCGTAGCTTTCCAACAACCAGCGGGTCCAGCCTTCGTCCATGTTGGCCACCCACGATTTATAAAGACCCACGCGGGGCAGCCTCAGCTTTCTGGTCGCTACGGCCGGTTTATCGGCCACCGCCGGGAAGTCAACCCCCAGTTCCTTGGCTAGCTTGGTTATTCTTTCCGCGGTCGCGCTCCCCTTTTCAACCAGCCAGGTGCCCGGTTCGTACGTCCCTTTGCCCGCGCTGAAACCGGCCTCCGCCACGAAAACGGTTTCGCCTTCCTTCATCAACCGGTTGATGGCAACCACCCCCGCGTTTTCGCGCGGGGAAATCAGGTATCCGTATCCGGCCTTGCCGCTCACCGATCCGGCCACGACCGGGGCCAGTCCCTTGATTTCCTCGGTAGTGGCCGTAAACGAAGCCGACAGGCGGTCTACTTTAACGCCCATCTGCATCGGCAACGTCCAACCGGCCAAGTCGTAGGGCGGAATGGGCGGCCCGCCGGGGTAGAGACGCTGGTTGGGATGCACCTGCTTTTCCATCAGGTCCAGCACGTACGGGTTGAACGCCTGCGCTCCGTAGAGGACGTAGGACCCGGCGGCGTACGAAACATTATTGGCCCCGAAGGGCTTCGTTGCCCGGTGCACTTCCACGCCGCTCTGCCGAAACACGTTGACCAGGTTCAACGCCTCCCCCTTGTCCCACTGCTGGGCGGGAATCACGTAGGCGAAGGGCGTGCTTTTTCCGGCGGCTTCAATGGCATCGCGGCCCATCCGGTAGATGTTGTACAGGAATTCTTCCCGCTTGTCGGCCGCCAGGTCCAGCGTCGCCATCGAAGCCGTCAGCATGTAGTTGACCGCGTCGCGGAAGTGCGATTCGCCGCCTTTCCAGGGGTAGGGATAAAATACTTCCGTGGCGTTGGTGGAAGCGGTCACTCCCCGGCCCACGAGCTTGGGCATCGAATCGGGCGGGTAGAAGCGGGGAGTGGGCGTCTTGTGGGCCGTTTCGGTGAGGATGCCGATCTGGTTGTGAAAATAGGGCACCGTCCGCATCCCTCCGTTCCACCACATGCTAAACGTGAGCCGGGACACGACGCCGGGCATCTTGTTCATCGCAAACCGGTTGGCCATGGCCGAACCCACCAGGTTCACGCCCGTGGTTACGCCGGGGTGGATGTTGGGGTTGACCGGGTCGGCGAAGGGTGGAATGAAGATGCGCGTCCAGGAGGGAGAGGTCTGGTGGTGGTTGTAGACAATCTGCGGGTACCAGCGGGTATAGAGCATTTCGGACACCGCCTTCGTTTCGGGCATGTTGTTCATGAACCAATCGCGGTTGTTGTCGTGGCCCACGTAGTGGTGGTAGAGCCAGGGCGGGTCGGTTGTTTCGTAGGGCGTGCCGAGATTGGCCCGGTACCAGTCGGCCATGATGTCCAACCCGTCGGGATTCATCTCGGGCATAATGAGGGTAATGACCTGGTCACGAATCTTCTTCATCTCCGGCGTTTCCTCCGTCGTGACGCGGTAGGCCAGCTCGGTCATCATCTGGGCGCAGGCCAGTTCCGAAGCGTGCAGGCCCGCGTCCAGCCACACAATCGCTTTGCCGTCGGTGGCCAACTGCCGGGCTTTCGCTTCGTCGATCTTGGCGCGGGAAAGTTGCTCGCTGGTTTCCCGCCAGCGGTCGAGCTGCCGAAGGTTTTCTTCGCTGGCGATGAACAGCAGCAGCAAGGGCTTTCCCAACGTCGATTTGCCGATCTCGATCATCTGCACCCGGTCGCTGGCTTTGTCCAGCTGCCGGTAGTAATCGAGCATCATGGCGTAGTTGGCCAGCTTGTAATCGGCCCCCGGTTCGAAACCGAACACGTCGGCGGGTTTCGGAACCTGGGCTACGACCGTCAGCGCGGTGAGCAAGGCTGCAAAGGCCAGCGCCGGGATTTGGCAAAAAAAGCGGGATCGGCGGATTTTTTTCACGGGGAAAGGATCAGGTTATAAACGTGATGAGTGAATGCTGACGGATAACTGCTCACTCCCCGCCGTCGGTTTTCTGGCCCGCCTTCTGCCCGGAGCGGAGCGTCGGGTAGGTGATGCCCAGTTGCTCGAGGTACGTCTTGTACTTGCCCGGATCGTAGTAGTATTTCTTCATCTCCGGCCGGTATTTGGCCATAATCGCTTCGTTAAGGTGAATGGCCGGCTTGTCGTCTTTTCCCACGAAGGGAACGTACTTCTGGTCCTTGGTCTGCACGGTGCGGAAATATTCCCAGGATTGGTCGATCAACTCCGGTTTGGTCAGCAGGTCGACCAGCATCATGGCTTCGGCCTTGGCCCCGGCAGTCAGTCCTTTGTGGGCGATGGGCGTGGCCATCGAAATGGCGTTGGCCCAGTGGTGGCCGGGCAAACCGGGGATGTTGGAGGGATAGCCCAGCACGATGGTGGGTACGTTCCAGGAAATGTCGGCAATGTCGTCGGAGCCACCGCCCATGGAGAATTTTACGGGCAGCCCGAGCGTATCCAGTTTGGTTTCCAGCCCGTCGATGACCTTGCCTTTCTGGTCCGTCTTGGGAGCTTTCACTTCCTGCTGTACGGCGTGCGCCAGCAGTTGGTCGGCTTCGCTCCACCGGGGCAGCCCCACCTGCTTGATGTTCTGGTACATGGCCTCGGCCATGGGCTTATTGAAGTGGCCGGGGTAGGCCGTTCCCAACAGCTTGTGCGTCACCTTCGTGCCCGTCATCAGCGCGGCACCGTCGGCAGTCCGGTTGCCCACGTCGTACATATCCTTGATGGCCTGGTAGGTGCGGTCGCGGAAGTAATACCAGACGGAAGCCTTGGAAGGCACCACGTTGGGCTGGTCGCCGCCGTCGGTCACCACGTAGTGCGAGCGCTGGGTGGGCGGCAGGTGTTCGCGCTGGTAATTCCAGGCAACGTTCATCAGTTCCACCGCGTCGAGCGCACTGTGGCCCCGCCAAGGCGCCCCCGCCGCGTGGGCCGCCTGGCCTTCAAACGTGTATTCGACCGACACCAGGCCGTTGCCGCCGTTGTCGCCGTAGGCGACGCTCAGGTTGTTGTTCACGTGGGTAAAAATGCAAGCGTCCACGTCCTTGAAGTAGCCGTCGCGGACGTACCAGGCCTTGGTGGCCACCAATTCTTCGGCCACGCCCGGCCACAGCACCAGCGTCCCCGCCATTTTTTCGCGTTCCATGATCTTCTTCATGGCCAGCGCGGCGGTGATGTTGAGCGCCTGGCCGGAGTTGTGGCCCTCGCCGTGCCCCGGGGCACCCTCGATGATGGGGTCGTGGTAGGCAACGCCGGGCTTCTGCGAGGCCTTCGGGATGCAGTCGAAATCGCTGCCGACGGCGATCACGGGCTTGCCCGAACCCCAGCGGGCGATCCAGGCGGTGGGGATGCCCGAGATGCCGTCTTCCACGGCGAAGCCGTTGTCGCGCAGGATTTTAGTGAGGTAGCGGGACGTTTCCACTTCCTGGAAGCCGAGTTCGCCGAAGCTAAACACGACGTCGTTCATCTGCTGAGTGAACCCGGCGCTCTTCTCCACTTCAGCCGCCAGTTCTTTTTTCAGGGCGTCCACCTTGGCCGCCGAATACTTTTTGGATTGGGCGGTAGCGACCAGGGAGAAACCCAGCAGGAGCAGTCCGCCTAGCCAACGTTGAACGAACGGACGGGACTTCCTGGCCGGGCAGGCAGGCGGGGAGGGTTGGGTAGGATTCATGGGACGGGATTGGTTTCGGGTAAAATTCGGTTTGGCGCAGGGTTCGGTTCGGGTTCGCCGTTGCGTCGGCCAGGCACCCCGGACGGCGGGGCGGTCAGGGCAGTCCACCGGCCGCATCCCGGGCGGAAAGCAAACACGCGGTACGGCGGTTTACGAATCAGTTACCAGTTACCTACGTTGGTCAAAAGGTATTCATTCCGTAGGAAACTGTTCCTGCTTTGCAAATAAGCCAAATATTATTTGCAAAACATTCACCACCGTGGAAAAAAATATCGCTGACTCAAAAATGTTTAAATGCCTTGCTTTTTTACTGCCGTTTTTCCTAAATTTCTCCCCGTTTCCTCACCCGATGAACAGTTGATTGGTTGCTGCTGTCTGCCCGTTACTGAACCCCGTTTCCAACCCAAAAAAGTGTAAAGCAATGAAGTCCGGCAAGAAACCACTTACCAAAAACCTGGTGTATTCCCCCTACAACCTCGCCGACGAGGACGATCTGGAGGGTTCTCCGCTCGACCCCATCAATGCCGTTAAACCCGTCCGCAAGGTGCGCGATCGCAACGACCAGCGAAGCCCCAAAAGCCGGAAATGAACGGATTAATTCCCGGACAACCGGGTTGACAGCCCCGGAGGGGAGAACTAATCCGTTCGGCTGGTCCGTTCGTCGCGCTGGCTGGCAACCCGTCCAGCCCGTTTATTGGGGGTTGCCCACGTAGCATTCCATCAGTTTGAATTCCGGGGCCGGTCTTAATTCCACGTGCTTGAGGGCCGCCGGCAGCAGGATGGCGTCGCCTTTCTTTACGTCCACGGCCGTGCCTCCGCTGAGCAGGCTCAGGTTGCCGTCCACGCACACGTAGATGACGAAGGAATCCAGGTCGGTGTAGTCACGGGTGACGGGCTCATCAAAGTGAAGGCGGTTGGTGGTGAAGTACGCGCACGTTGCCAGCCCAACCACTTCGTTCTTCCGCTGGTCGTAAACGGCTTTGTAGTCCGGGTAATGCGCGTAGTCAATGGCCGCCAGGGCTTGCTGGGTGTGCAGTTCGCGGGTCTTGCCGTCGGCGTCTTTGCGGTCAAAATCGTAGATGCGGTAGGTTACGTCGGAGGTTTGCTGGATTTCGGCCACCAGCATGCCCTTGCCGATGCTGTGCACCCGTCCGGCGGGCAGGAAGAATACGTCGTCCGGTTCGACGTCCATCACGTTGAGTATATCGTCGAGTTTCCGGGCTTCCAGGTGCCGGAGATAGGTGGCCTGGTCCATGGGGCGGTTAAAGCCGGAACGCACCTTGGCGCCTTCGTCGGCCTGAAAAGCGTACCACATCTCGGTCTTGCCGAAGGAGTTGTGCCGCTGCTTGGCCAACTCGTCGTCCGGATGCAGTTGGATGGAGAGGTCTTCGCGGGCGTCGATGAACTTGATGAGCAGCGGGAACTGGTTGCCGAACTTTTCGTACACCCCCTGGCCCACCAAGCCGCCCCCGTAGGCGTCGATCAGGCTGGTGAGCGACCAGCCGTCGAGCGCGCCGCCCTCCACCACCGACACGTCGCCCTCCACCGCCGAAATCTCCCAGGTTTCCCCGCACCGGACGACGGGGGAGAAATCCTTGCCCAGGATCGTTCTGATTTTTTCGCCACCCCAAATGCGCTCTTTGAAGATGGTCCGGAATTTTAAGGGGTACAAGTTTTCCACGGTAGCGTTGTTTTATTGGTAAAGGTCAGTGTTTATTTAATCAGTGATAAATGCAACAAGCTGTCTATTTCCGGTAGGTATCCAAAAAGTTACCCACAAAATTACCTTCTTCACTCCCGTCAGGGTGGGCAATGAGCCAATCCAGAACTTCGGCTTTTTTGAACTTGATTTTTTCTCCTGCCCGGTAACTGGTGACCACGTTCAGCTCGCTCGCGATGACGCCCGCAATCGTCTTCCCTTTCCATTCAGTTATTCGTACGAATACCTGTTCGAAATTCTTGTCCGGATCGTAGATGCGGATTGTTAGAAAAAACGTCTGCCCCAGCCCCAATCCACTAGTATACTTTCTTTTTGCCTCCGGCAGGGTTCTTCTTGCCTGGGCTACGTAAGGAGCAATTGCCTTTTCGTATTCCTCCATTTGCTTATCCGTGACATCGAAGGGCTTGTCCGGGGGTGCGTCGGGAGAAAGTTGCGCGTGCACGATCCCGGCTGCAAAACCCAACAAAATTAACAATCTTATTTTTCTCATAGCTTTGATGGGCAAGAAATGTGGATCCGAAGTACCCTTTATGCTGTTTGGGGACCGCAAGTAAATCTTCCAGTATTAATTCACCCTCAGTACGACCTTGCCCATGCTCCGGTTGGATTCCAGGTAGGCGTGGGCCTCCGCAGCCCGTTTCCAGTCGAATACGCGATCAATCACCGGTTTCAGGCGGCCATCCCGCAGGCGGGGCAG
>JACMKY010000430.1 GCA_014379925.1 Cytophagales bacterium
ACCTGGTTAAAAGGAATTACGAATTACGAATCGGGTAGGCGAGCCAATTCGTAATTCGTAATTCCCTTCATTTAACTGCCCGTCTGCCCGTCGGGGGCGTCCACTGGCTTGGACCGGGGGGCCTTTCTGACGCGGGAAAATCGATAGTACGACGATGGTGGCAACGGCCAGGAACTCACTTTGCCAGTTCTGGAACGACTCGAACCACAGGCGGGAACTGCCCAGGGGTTCCGGGAAAGAAACGGCGGGCTGCCGTTTCAACTGCTGCTCCAGGTTGTAGTCCCGGTGGCTTCCCAGGGCGTGTAGCCAGAAGGACATCAAGAAGAGCAGCACCAGCACCAGACTCAACGAATTCTGGTAGAGCAGCCGCCCGACAAAAACCAGGGAAAGGCCATGGGGGATGGGTTCAGGAAATAATGCCCTTGCCGATGGCGTAGCGGATGAGCGAGGCCGTGTTTTTGGTCCGGGTTTTTTCGATCAGGTTTTGTCGGTGAGAATCGATGGTCCGTTTGCTCACGCACAACTTCTCGGCGATCTCGTGGTTGCTGTATCCCTCCGAAATGAGTTCGAGCACCTCCACTTCCCGCTTGGACAAATCCACCGACAACTCGCCCGGTTCGATTTCCATCCGGAAAGCTTTGGGACTGGCTTTCTTAAACAAACGCATGGTAATGTCCGTCCCGATGTACACTTGCCCGCTAGCCACCTTTCGGATGGCGTAGACCAGTTCTTCCCTGCCGATGGTTTTGAGGACGTATCCCAGCACTCCCTCGTCGAGCAACCGCGCGGCAAGCTTCTCGGAGTTCATCATGGAAAGCACCAGGATGCGTACTGCCGGAAAGTTCGCCTTCATGTACTGAGCCGTCTCGAAACCATCCATCTCGGGCATGTGCAGGTCCATCAACACCACGTCCACCGGGGTATGGGGGAGCAGCTGGATGAGTTCCTGTCCATTGGTGGCCTGCCCCACCAGTTGAAGAGAAGGCTCGTCCTTCAACATGTATTCAATGCCTTCCCGCAGAATCTGGTGGTCATCCACCAGGATAACTCTTATTGCTTCCATGTTTTCAGTGCAAGGTCGATCAATCGTTAGCCTGCTTATGCTTGCTCGTAGGGTTGACGCTACCGGGGGTTGTCCCGTTCGTCCCGCACCGACCCGGTCGCGGGCAATTCTTCCTGACAATGGTTGAATCGCTTTCCGGTTGCCACGGCACCGATGCCCGTTGCTGCTCGACCGTCGCGGTAGCCAAACTTCGGGTAATTACGAATCGGATGGGAAGACAGCGGCTTTTTACGCGGGCTTAATTTACCCGGAACCGGTCACAAATGATTGCCTCGGCGTGAACAGGGCTAAAGTTCGACATCTTTTGATTGAGATGGTATATTTTCAACAAATAAAAGGCGTTTTGCCAGAAAAAATACCAAAAAAAGTGAATTTTTATTAAAAATCGACAGAATTCGGTGCACAAGGCCGGTGTTCAGCGTCTTTTTTCGGGTTACCATCCGGCTTCCCGGACATTGATCCATTCATTTTCATCCCACGGCGGCGGTACCGGGCGATGCGAACGGGGTAAAGCGACGGTTAACGGGAAGACTTCCTCAACCCGGCCGATTTCCTCTCTCGTCGGCCCCGCGCGCGGGAGAAAACGAAGGCACCCACCAGCATAACCAATCCCACTCCCAAGGCGATCTTCGGCGCTAAATGGGGGGGGGCCGGTGGCAGGTAAGTAACAATTCCCTGTTCATCCACTTGCGCCGGTTGAGCCACGTACCGCCCCTGTCTCGGAACGGCCATCTCCTCGAAGTACTCCGCCAAATCCTCCAGCTGGCTCCGCATCAGGGCGCCCCGCAGAACCGGCCCGTGTCCGGTGGCGGCTACTTCCGGCTTCAAAGTCGCCAAGTCGCGGACGGATTGCTTAGCCAAGCGCCAGTTGGGCGTGAAGTACGTGGGTGGACCGTGGACTCCGGGCGTTTGGTTCATCACCGCCAGGAAGGATTCCTGCCTGGTATTTACGAACGCATCCCCGGCGATGAGGGTACGGTCGCTTTCACGGAAGAAGGAAACGTGACCCGGTGCGTGGCCCGGCGTGTGTATCCAGCGCCAATCCGGCAAACTAGGTACCTCCCCCCCCGCGTACAAGGTTTGTACGCGGTCATTCAGATCGATGCCTTGGTTGGGGTACATCCACGACAACCAAGCCATTGCCCCCCCACCAACCGAGGGGTCGGGCGGCGGGTAATCCGAACGGCCAGTGAGGTAGGGCAATTCCAGCGGATGGGCGAAAACGGGAACGTTCCAGTCCACGGCGAGTTGGTGCAGCGCCCCAACGTGGTCGAAATGCCCGTGGGTGAGCAGAATGGCTTCCGGCTTGTTTCCCCGGCCGAAGCGTTTTGCCGCTTCCTCCATGATTCGCGTGTTGGAATTAACCAAACCCGCGTCGATCAACAC
>JACMKY010000431.1 GCA_014379925.1 Cytophagales bacterium
ACACGGTTTCGGTCACCGGACCTTGCGGCGAGGGCGTGATTTCCGAAGCTTTCGGGCTGACGATCACGGCCACCCAACCGGCTTTGGCGGGTGAAGTGGTGCTCCATCCCAACCCGGCTACCGATCAGGTAACCCTGCAACTGCCGGCGGGAACGGGTGCTCAAGGAGCCAGGCTCCTGGACGTGAACGGCAAACTGGTAGGCTGGCTGCCCGCCCAAAAAGAAGGCCAAGCCGTATTCTCTACCCGTCACTTGAGCAGAGGCGTTTACCTGCTGGAAATCCGAACCAGCCGTGGACCCGTCCGCAAAAAGCTGTTGATTCAGTGATTTGAAGCACAGTAAAATGTTGGTCAGGAGCGGTTGGCACCGGCCACCCGGCGCCGCCGCGGTTGCAATCCTGACCGTACCGAGCGGCGGATTTGCAATCCGCATTTCCCGTGCAGACTTTGGTACCGTTAATCGGGATTTGCAATCGCAACAACTAGGCGTCCCTGGCGAACCGTCCCGACCTTTTGAGTAGCAGGGTAGCAGGATTTGCAATTCGGCTACCCCGTTGGTCAGTCCACCGAAGGGTCGGGATAGCAAATCCCGACCAACGCATCCTCCGGAAGGATGTAACGCACGCTATAAAGACTTCGGCAATCGTTCAAAAGTGAGTAGCACTGGGAATCCGCTTCCACTACTCACTGCACTCTTTCCTCCCGAAAACACCTCTTTCTGTAAAGATCCGGAAAGGTATCCATTGGATAAACAGTATCCTTGCTCGGATACCGGCCCGGCAGTGCAGCCGATAATCCACCGAATGCTCTTTTTCCCATCCGTGTCAGAAATGGAGTAAAATTGCGCGTTGGAAAGCTTCGCGCTTGCCTAGGTTTGCAGTAGTACCGTAGGGTACAATTATTTGTAAAAATTATTTTATTCATCCGCTTTCCTTCCCATGCGCTCCGCAAGTAAAAACGTCTTCGCCATTCTGCTTGGCTTCCTGTTATCCGGGCACGCCGAAGCCCAGCAGTTGCTCGGCATCGCCAACAGCAACTACGCCGGCACCAACGGGTTGTACCTGAATCCCGCTTCCATCGCCGATTCGCGCCAGGGGTTTTATTTCAACCTGTTCACCGTGGACGTTCACGCCACCAACACCTACGTCGCCTACGACGCCCCGTTCTCACCCTGGCAGCTCCTACGCGACGAAGTGCCCGCCCAATACCGGAACGCCGACGGCAGCGTGCGCTTTCGGGAAGAGTACGTGCGGGAGAACCTGAACGGCAATCCCAAACTGGCGTCCGTAGGGGGAGAAGTGCGCGGCCCTTCCTTCGCCCTGAAACTGACTCCCAAGAGCAGCCTCGCCCTCACCACGCGTTTGCGGAGCGCTTTCCAGGCCAACAACGTGTCGGAGAACGTGGCTGGCTTGCTCAAAACCGGCATCGATGACCCGTCCCTGCTGAACACGCTCAACGCCGACAACCGCTTCGCAGTGAATACCAACGCCTTTGCCGAAGTGGGTTTCACCTACGCCCGCGTCGTGCTGGACCGGGAAACTCACTTTCTGAAGGCGGGTGCCACCGTCAAGCGACTGGTGGGCGTGTATTCGGGCCACCTCATCAACCGGGGTGCGAGTTACCGCATCGAAAGAGACCCCACCGACCCGAGCCAGTCCCTCGTTCGGATAGACAACTTTTCCGCCCAGTACGGCTACGTGGAACAGGATGCCTACGACACGGACCGCAACCCAGTGGGCCTGGATTGGCTGACCGGCAACGGGGCGCCCGGCGCGGGCTGGGGCTTCGACCTGGGATTCACCTACGAATACCGCCCGGAGATGGACAAATATCACTACACGATGGACGGGGAAGACCGCGTGGACGCGGGCAAAAACAAGTACAAATACCGCGTTGGAGTGGCCCTGACGGACATGGGTGGCATCCGCTACCGCAACCCCACGTACGTACGGTCCTACGACGTCACCCGCAACGATCGAACCATCGACCCGAACGAGTTCGCGGAGGCCGACGACGCCGACGAAGTCCGGGCCGTGCTGGAGCGTCAACTGGGTTTGCAAAACCTCCCCTACGAAACTTCCTTCCGCTCGGGCCTGCCCACGGCGTTCAACGTCAACTTCGATTACCGGCTCACTGGCAAGTTGTACGCCAACCTCACCTGGATCGGGGGCCTGCGGGGCAAAGAAGCCGTTGCCATGCGCCAGAACGCCGGACTGGCCCTCACCCCGCGACTGGAAATGAAGTGGCTGGAACTGGCTTTTCCGTTGTCGCTGATGAACAACTACCGCACTTTCGCCCTGGGCGCGGCCGTCAAGCTGGGACCCGTGTTCGTGGGTTCGGACAACCTGGGTGGACTCTTCAACCTCGGCACGCCCTACGGGGCCAACGTGTACGCGGGCGTGGCCATTCCCTTCTACCAACGCAAGCCCAAGGACAAGGACAAGGACGGCGTGTCGAACCGGAAGGACAACTGCCGGACCACGCCGGGCCGGTGGGAATTCAAGGGTTGCCCCGACACCGACAACGACCAGGTGACGGACGCGGAGGATGCCTGCCCCAACGAACCGGGCTTGCCCGAACTGAAAGGTTGTCCGGAACCCGACGCGGATGCCGACGGCGTGCCCGATAAGAACGATGAATGCCCCAACGAAGCCGGATCGGCGGACATGAAGGGTTGCCCTGACCGGGATGCCGACGGCGTGAGGGACAAGGAAGACCAGTGTCCGAACGAAAAAGGGCTCGTCAGCCAGCAGGGCTGCCCCGACGGGGATGGTGACGGCCTGGCCGACCGGGCGGATGACTGCCCGACGCAAGCGGGTTCGGCTTTGTTGAAGGGTTGTCCCGACCGCGATTCCGACGGCGTGGCCGATCAGCAAGACCGGTGCCCGGACGTAGCCGGCAGCGTCAGCAACGGGGGATGTCCCGTTGTCGTTCCCACCCGGACGTCCGCCCTGGTGTTGACGGCGAAGGAAATCAAGGTGCTGAAAGAGGCGTTCGACAACCTGGAATTCCAAGTGGGAAAAGCCGTCATTTCGGCCAAGTCATTGCCGAGCCTGGACGAACTGGCCGGGGTGCTCACGCAGCAACCGGCGTACCGCCTGCGGATAGACGGCCACACCGACAACGTGGGAAACGCCGCCGCCAACCGGCAGCTGAGCCGGGCCCGGGCCAATGCCGTCCGGGATTACCTGGTCAAACAAGGGGTGGCGACCGGTAAATTCGTGACCGAAGGCTTCGGCTCCACCAAGCCCGTTACCAGCAACAAAACCGCCGCCGGTCGCCAGAAGAACCGCCGGGTGGAAATGAAGATCATCAAGTGATGAGCTGAACGGCGGGTGGCCTACTCGGCCTGGTCCGCGGCGGTTGCCGACGCGAAAACGATGGGCGTCGGCAACCGCCACGGACCAAGTTGGGCCTACCAACGCGCCGGGCGCGGGGTATCCAGTCGAGCAAGCCCGAAGAAACGGGCCAAGTCCCTGCCGGTGGAAAGAGCCGGGTGGACGAAAGCCGCACCCCTACCGTTCACTTCCGACGTTGAAGTCTTCCGCTGGCAGCCCAGCACTTCGGGAATCGTTTCAGAAGACGCAATCTTCCCGGGGCAAGCGTTGCCGGCTGGGTCAACCAGGCGGTCCGTCGCTACAAGTCCAGTTTCTCGTTTTCGCCGGGTCGGTAAGGTTTGCCCGTCACGACGGATTTGACGAAGCCGATCAGTTGCACCACGTTCGAATCGGGCGTGTCCCAGTACTCGGCTTCTTCCGGTTCAACGCGGATGAGTTGGATGGTGGGATCTTCCTTTCCTCCCGGAAACCAGGCCTTGAGGATGGGTTTCCACAGGTCATTGATCTTGTTCTGGTCATCGGACAAAACCGCCGTCCCGCTGACGGAAACGTAACGGTCGGTTTTTGGGTCGCTGTAATTAAGACTCACGTTCGTGTTGCGGCTGATCTCTCGCGACTTACGTGAATCCTTTCCCGTAAAAAACCACACGGTCCCGTCTTCTTCTACTTCGTGGGTGTACATCGGACGGCTGTGCGTCCGGCCGGTTTCGTCGGAAGTGGACAACATCGCAATCTTGATGTCCTTGATTTTTTCCACCAATTTTTTAACGTTCTCCTGCAGTGAATTTTGTTGGGTTTCCATGGAATGGTTAAGGGTTG
>JACMKY010000054.1 GCA_014379925.1 Cytophagales bacterium
CGGTGTGGAACTTCCCCGTGTTGGCGGCGGCATTGGCCTGTCGGCACCACCGCGTCCCCTACGTGATATCCCCCCGGGGTACGGTTTACCCGGAAACCATTGCCCTCAAATCGGCCTTCCTGAAGAAAGTCTACTACGCCCTTTTTGCCGGGCGTTGCCTGACCGGCGCTTCACTGGTTCACTTCACCGCCGAGGACGAGCGGGACAAGGTTACCCGGTACTTGGGACTTTCCAACGCATCGGTAGTCATTCCGAATGGCATCGATCTGGAAAGTTTTCGGGAGTTGGCCTCGCTTGCTCCTTTCTCCCATTACTGTCCTGCCGTTGGAAAAAGTCCTTACTTGTTGTTTCTGGGCCGGATCAGTTTTAAGAAAGGGTTGAACCTGCTCATCCCCGCTTTTGCGCAACTAGTCGCCTCCCAACCGCAGTTTCGCTTGGTGATTGCCGGGCCGGACGAGGAAGGATACCAGGCCCGGTTGGTGGAGACCATTGTCGATTTAGGCATATCGGATAAAGTATTCTTTACGGGTATGCTATCGGGCAATGCCAAGTTGGCGGCTTACCGCGATGCAGTCCTGTTCGTACTGCCTTCGTATTCCGAGAATTTCGGTATGAGCGTCGTGGAGGCCATGGCCTGCGGTACGCCCGTGGTGATTGCCGATCAAGTGGGCATTGCCGCTGACATTGAGGCCGCCCAAGCCGGCGTAGTCACCCGGACTACCGTCGAAAGCGTACTGGCCGGCGTTCAGGGTTTGCTCGCTGACCCGGAACGACGCCGGCAAGTGGCGCGCAATGGCAATGAAATGGTGGTTAAACGGTACGATATTCGCCAGGTAGCCGCCTCGTTCGCCGAAGCCTACGCCCGGTGCGTGGACGCGCAAGCGGGACGAAAGTAGTAGCTTGCCCACCGGACGATTGGCCGGCGAAAAAATTTGGCTTGGTTTGGTTATCAATGGATGCAGTCAGCAATTTCGTTGCAATGCAACGAAGTAGCCCGCATTCAGCGCGTGCGAGGTTGTTTTTGGGCCGTTCTACCTTGCTCCATTGCGCAAATAAAATTCCGTTTTGGTATAATTTAATTCAAATGTCACAGTACCAGGAATATCCCTATCATTCGGAAAAACCTTCTCACATTGAGGCGTACCTGACCAAGCCGTTGCTGGCCATCCTGGAAGGCAAGCAGCATTTGAAGATACTCGATGTAGGGTGTGGCAACGGGTGGCTGGCTTCCCGCCTGCTCGGGAGGGGTTTCGATGTGTACGGCATCGATGCTTCGGAATCGGGCGTTGCCCTGGCCAATCAACGTCACCCGGGCCGCTTCTTCGTGCAGGACCTTACCAGCGACGATTTGCCAACGGAACTGGGGTCCCACGCTTTCCGGGTAATCGTATCCACGGAAGTGATCGAGCACTTGTACAACCCGCGGGAATACATCCGTTTTTGCCGGGCCGTGTTGCAAAAAGCGGGCGGCGGCGACCTGGTCATCTCCACGCCTTACCACGGCTACCTCAAAAACCTGCTTCTGGCCCTGACCGGAAAAATGGATGCTCATTTCACGGTCCGGTGGGATGGGGGCCACATTAAATTCTGGTCGCGGCAGAGCCTCAGTGGCTTGTTGCAAGAAGAAGGATTCACCGTGACCGGTTTCGCGGGGTGCGGCAGGTTTTCCTACCTTTGGAAGTCAATGATCATTACATCAAGCACTTAAATGAAAGTTCCCGTTTCGGTTATCATCCTCACGTATAACGAAGAGAACAACATCCGGGCTTGCCTGGAAAGTGTGAAAGGCTGGACGGAAGAAATATTCGTAGTAGATTCCTACTCCACGGACAACACCCTGTCCATCATCCGGGAATACACCAGTCGGGTGTTTCAGCATCCTTTCGAAAACTATTCCCGGCAACGCAACTGGGCCCTCGAAAACCTGCCCGTCCAATCGGAGTGGGTATTGAACCTGGATGCTGACCACCGGGTCACTCCCGAACTGAAGGAAGTGCTCATCAATAAGTTGTCCGTTCCGGTGGCGGACGAGGTCAAGGGCCTGATGGCTTCCCGGCGTACGATGTTCATGGGCCGGTGGATCCGGCGGGGCGGACACTATCCGGTTTACCACGCCATCGCGTTCCGAAGGGGATGGGGCTTCTGCGAAGAACGGGAATACGACCAGCATTTCGTGATCAAGGGCAAAGCCGAAGTGCTGAAGGCCGACGTAACGGATATTATCACCGATTCGTTAACCAACTTCACGAGCCGCCACAACCGGTGGGCTACGCTGGAAGCGGCCGAAGCGATGGAGAATACCCCCAAAAAAGCGGATACCGTCGTCAAAGCGAATAAGAACGGCAATCCGATGGAGCAAAGAAGGTGGTTGCGAATGCGGTATTACCGGTCGCCCATTTTTCTGCGCGTATTTCTCTACTTTGCCTACCGTTACGTTGTCCGGCTCGGTTTTCTGGACGGCAAGGAGGGACTGATCTTTCATTTTCTGCAGGGTTTCTGGTTCCGCCTGCTGGTGGATGCCAAAATCTACGAAGCCCGCCTCGCCCGTCGCCATGCCGCAGACTGACCTGAGCCGATACAACAATGCGTGGTATTCTCCCGGCGCCCCCGCCATCAAGCGGCTGCTCTGGTATTTTACGAACGTGCTTTTTTTCAAGAACGGCTGGAACCCCCTGAACGGACCCAAAGTTGCCCTGCTCCGCCTCTTCGGCGCGAAAGTAGGCCGGGGCGTACGCATCAAACCCAACGTCAACATCAAACACCCTTGGTTGTTGCAAATAGGCAGCCACTGCTGGATCGGGGAAGCGGTGTGGATTGATAACCTGGCCCGGGTTACGCTGGGAAACAGCGTGTGTCTTTCGCAGGGGGCGATGCTGCTCACCGGCAACCACGACTACGGCAAACCCACGTTCGATCTGACGGTGGGGGCGATTGTGCTGGAAGATGGCGTGTGGATTGGTGCCCGGGCCATTGTCGGTCCCGGGGTTACCTGCCGCTCGCACGCCGTTCTGACGGCCGGCTCCCTGACCAGCCAAAATCTGGAAGCCTACCGCATTTACCGGGGCAATCCGGCCGTACTGGTCAAAGAAAGGCGAATGACGGAGTGAAGTCAATGATCATTCTTAACAGACGGGTCGGTGATTGATCATTGACTATTGTCTTCTGGGCCGCACCAGGTACTGGTACAGTTTACGGAGCGGTTTCAGCCACATCGTGTAAAAGGCCGGCTTCAAGCCGTTCGACGCCCAGGCCAGGTAATCTTCGCGGTTGGCCACCAACCGGCTTTTCAACGACTGATTGCTGACGCCGCCGGTCCGCATCCGCACCAGCACCTCGGGCAGGTAAGCCGGCTGAAGGCGGTGTTTGTGAATGAGCCGCAGCATCATTTCGTAGTCAGCCGAGCAACGAAAACGCTCGTCAAATAACCCGTGTCGCTGGTAAACCCCGCGTTTGACGAAAAAAGTCGGGTGAGGAGGCATCCAGCCCCGGCGGAACGCGTTTTCCCGGTAGGATTTGGCTTCCCAATACCGGACGATCTTCTCCGGATGGTCGGCATCTACGTAGAGCAGATCGCCGTAGAGAACTTCCACCCGTTCCCGTTCAAACAGCGCGACTACTTTGCTGATCACGTGCGCGCTCTCGTAGAAGTCATCGGCGTTCAGAATACCGATGATGTCGCCGGTGGCCAGGCGCAGGCCCTTGTTCATTGCGTCGTAAATTCCCCGGTCCGGTTCCGACACCCACCGGGCGATTTTCCCTTCGTAACCCCGGATGATGTCCACCGTGTTGTCGCGCGATGCCCCATCCACGATGATGTGTTCCAGGTGCGGATACGTTTGGGACAAAACCGACTCAATGGTCTGGGCAAGGGTGCTGCTCCCGTTATAAACTGCCGTGACGATGGAAACCGTTGTCATCCCGGGAGGGCGAATTACCGGAACCGGGGCCGTTGCACCACGTTGACCAGGATGTAGTTGATGTGAAAGCCCGTGACCAGGTACCAGTCCTTCCCTTTGCCAGCGCCCCGGATGGTACCGGCAACGGGCTTACCCAGCACCGTGGTGGCCGGATTGAACGGGTCGTAGTTGGGCAGTTCCGCTCCCTGAAAACCGGCACTGGACTTGGCAATGTTGCGCAGACCCTGCTCCCGGCTCTGGCCCGCGTCGGCGGCAAATGGCTCCAGGGTCCGGTCGGCCATCGTGCGCGCCAAGTCCGACGGCAGGCTAGCTGGGGCCACGTAGGTCTTGGCCACGTCGTCGAGGTAATCCGTGAAGGTATACCGGTAGCCGACCTCGAAGCCGATGTCCAGCCGCTGACTCAGCTTGTAGTTGACGCCCAATCCCACGGGAATGGCCAGGGTGACCTTCGAATACGAATTGCCTTCCGTACGCAAGGGCTGGAGCGCCACCCAATCGCCGTCCCCGCTCTCCGAGGGAGTCCGTGCCTTGGGGTTGTGGTAAACGACGCCCAGTCCCCCGAATGCGTAGGGCGACCAGAGCGGGCGCTTGAAGAACGGCTCGTTGCTGGCAATGAATTCGTAGGCCGCGGTGGCCGAAAGTTCGATTGCATCGTTGCGGAAGTGCAGGTTGCGAATGTAGCGTCCGACGGCGTTGGGTTGATTGGGGTCGGCCGAGACGAAATCATCGCCTTTTAAGCGGAGCCAGGACAGGCGGGCCCGGCCCGTTACGCGGGGACTGAATTTGTGCGCCCCGAATACGTTGAAGCCGGAACGGGTGAAGCTCACGTCGGTGCTGAGCGCCGAGGGCGTGGGCGTGACGTCACCGAAGTAGTTGGCTGACCCAAACCCGCCACCGATGGTGTTGTAGAAGCGGCTACGGTACCAGATCGGAATGTTTCGCTTGAAGCCGGCCTTTCTTCTTTGGGCCATCGCCGGTTCCAAGAGGGCGACGAGTGCCGAAACAACCAGCAAGAAAGTGATCTTTTTCATATTCCGGACCGTAAATAAAATTGCTGAGAGTAATTAGCCTGGTATCCTCGAACCCGCTTTACCCGCATTCGTCGAATTCTGATCAATTTTAACTAATTTATTTTGATTATGCAATTTGACTGCCTTCGGACAACCGCCTCCGGCCCGACTGAGCACGTAATCGGAAGCGACTGAATGTAAGTTTTAAACAGCTATCCTTGGATTCACCAATTTTAAGACCAACTGGTTGCCCAGTCGTTCGCCCGGCGTGGCCTTTTCCGATCTTGCCGTCTTTGAGTCTGCCCCCACCAGTCAACGGTGCTTTTCCTTTTACGGCTTCCCGGCAAAGGAGTTTCGGGCTTCATGCCGAGGGCCGGGAATGCCGGCGTAACCGAGCCGCTGGCTTTGTGAGCCATTTTACCTACCTTTAGCCCAATAATCCGTCGTTTTTATCCCGGCGGGGAACCGCCTCCAATAACGAACGCAACGAACGCCAACCGCGGCTAAGTACTGCCCACCATTCAAAAATACTTGTTTGTTTTCATGCACGAATTCCAGAAAATAATTCAGGCCTACGAGCGAGTAGATTTCAGCCAGCGCCGGGCCGCTCTGGCAACGGTGGTGAAGGTGGTGGGTTCCTCGTACCGCCGCCCCGGCGCGCGCATGCTGATGACCGACGATGGCCATTGGACGGGTGCCATCAGCGGCGGCTGCCTGGAAGGAGACGCCCTGCGGAAAGCCCGCCAAGCCATTCTGCGCAACCAACCCACGGTAGTGACGTACGACACCCTCCGGGACGAAGATGCCAACACCCTGGGAATTGGCCTGGGTTGCAACGGCGTCATCGACGTACTGATCGAACCCATTGACCCCGTACACCGGGTCAACCCGGTGGAAATGTTGCGGTCGGCGCTGCACTACCGGGAAGTAACCGTGCTGGCCACGGTGTACGGCGTAACGGGCGAATCGGACGTGCGGGTGGGCGACCGGCTGGTGCTGACCGGGGATGCGGCCAACTGCCTGGCCGACCAGGCCCTGTCCGACCGGATTCTGGCCGACGCCCGGACCGCTGCCCGGACGGAACAGTCCGGGGTGGGGGTATACGCCTCCGGCCCGGCCCGAATCGACGTGTTCATGGAAGTCATCCGGCCCAGTATTCACCTGCTCGTTTTTGGGGGTGGCTACGATGCCATTCCGTTGGTGCGGCTGGCCAAGCACGTGGATTGGCGCGTAACCGTTACCGACGATTGCGTAGCGCACCTGGCTCCCAAGCGTTTTCCCGACGCCGATGCGGTGGTGCACGCGTCCCGCGAGCAGGTACTGGAACGCCTGCCCGTCCACCGCTATTCCGCTGCCGTGCTGATGTCGCACAATTACCGCTACGATCTGGCCGTGTTGAGGCAGTTGCTTACTACCAATGTTCGCTACATTGGCCTGCTCGGTCCCCGCAAGCGCGGGGAGAAGATGCTGGAGGAACTGGCCGGGGCGGGCATCCGACCCAACCGTTGGCAGCGAAGCCGCCTGCACAACCCCGTTGGGTTGGATATTGGTGCCGAGACGCCGGAGGAGATTGCCTTGTCGGTCATTGCTGAGGTGCAAGCCCGGTTCACCCAACGTCCCGGAGGTTCCCTGAAACGGAAAAGCGGACCCATTCACCGCCGCGACGCCCCCTCTTTCCCGTACGCCGCCGGGTATGCCGAAGGAAACTGAGCCGGCTTTTCCCGTTGGCCTGATTCTCCTGGCGGCGGGGGCCTCCGTCCGCATGGGCACGGCCAAGCAATTGCTGCGGATCAACGGCGAAAGCCTGGTCCGGCGCGCCGCGCAAACGGCGCTCCGCTCGGCGTGCCAACCCGTGGTGGTCGTGTTGGGCGCCAACCAGGCGGCCGTCCGGCCGGAATTGGCGGACCTGCCCGTTCGGGTCGTGGAGAATCCGGATTGGGACCGGGGAATGGGTTCGTCCATTAGCGTGGGTATCCGGCACCTGCTTGCTTGCTCACCGACCGCGCGGGCCGCCATCCTGATGCTGGCCGACCAGCCCTTGGTCAGCGCCGACCTGCTCAACCAACTCATTGCCCGGCACCGGACTTCCGAACTGCCGTTGATCGCTTGCGAATACAGCCACCAAGTGGGCGTGCCGGCCTTGTTCGAAAAAACGTTGTTTGCCGAGCTGATGGAACTGCCGGGAGCCGAAGGAGCCAAGCCGATCATTCGAAAGTACGCCGGCCATCTCGGTTCGCTCCCCTTTCCCGACGGCGCCCTCGACGTGGATACGCCCGCGGACTATCAACGGCTGCGAGAGCGCATGGCGGATTAGGGTTGGAACTGCCGGGTGTCGTCGCGACAATCCCGGTGCGTCGAGCCGGCGTGAATTGGGCTGGATACGGTCGAATCCTGAATTTACGCCCGGAAGGAAATGGCTACCCGTTGGGATGGAGGGCGCAATGGCTGGTTCGTTTGGCTAGCGCGATTCGTCGGCTACCGGGCTCGGTGAATCCTGCTGTTTGCATAAATACACCATTCCGGCCACCAGCACCAACAACACGGAAGCCGCAATGGCGAAGGAACGGAACGGATTGGGGTGGGTGTTGGCGGGGGTTGGCGCGGCGGCGGGGTGGGGTGCAACCTGCCGGGTCTCCCCGTCCGGACCCTGGCCGGTTGGCGGGTTTAGCCGTTCCTCCAGCCTTTGCAGCCGCTGGCGGAGTTCTTCCCGGCCCATTTTTTTCGCCTGCCGGACGATGGCCCGTTGCACGTCCACTTCCTGCCGGAAGCGCTCGTCGGTGATGAGTCGGACTTCCACTTCCTGAAGCCTATCATGGACCAGTTCTCCCAGCAGGTACTGCTCGATGAGTTCCGTGTCTTTTTCGTTCATCTTCGTTTGGCTTGGCAGTTTTTCGGTCAACTCTCTGCTAGTCGTTTTACGCACCGGAACTTCGGTTGTTTGACCCCGTCCGTACTGGCGTGGTTCAACTGGCCAGACCCCTGCTCCGGGCCCCGACGTTCTCCGGTTGGCCCGGCCACGGGGGAATCTTCCGAGGGGTGTCTGACGAGAAAAAAACGACTTTTTCCAGGAATTTTCTTTCGAAGTTGACTTTTGAGCACTGTGGCGATCAGCAACGATCGACCAAACAGCGCTTGTGCCAACAGCCCGATCCTAGCCGACGAGGTGGCAGTTTTCCTGGAACCGGACGTCCCAACCAAACCACGGTGAGGCGAGTAATTTACCCCTGCTTGGGGCAGTCACCAAACAGCGAAAGCCCGAATAATTTCGGGCTTTCGCTATCACGCAATTCAGCACCTTGTGCGGCAGAGCGCGGAAGTGGTCGTTCCAATCTTCTTCAACGGGGTAACCAACCACGCCTATCCCAGATTGATGACCTTGCCCGTGTCGATGGAGCGGTAAATGGCCTCGATCACGCGCACGTCTTTGAGGCCTTCTTCACCGGGCACGCGGGTGGGTTTGTTCTGCCGCACGCACTGGGCAAAATCGTCCATCTGGGCGGCCTGGTGAACCACCTGCGGCAGGTTTATTTCGCCCTTGCTGGTGCGCCCCTTGATGGCCCCGTAGCCGTAGCAGGGTCCCATTTCGAACCAGCCGTTCTCGGCGGTAGCAAACAGGCGTTCGACCGAAGCGGCGTAAGTGCCCGTGGAGTTGGCCACCGCGCCGCTGGGGAATTTGAGTTGCCAGAGAATGGTTTCGTCCACTTCCTTGAATTTCACCGGGTCAGTCTTGAACTCCTGCGCCCACACCGAGATGGGTTCCTCGCCGGTGATGTACCGGCTGGCGTTGAGGGCGTAAATGCCAATGTCCATCAGCGCGCCGCCGCCCGACAACGATTTCTTGAGCCGCCACTGATTGGGGTCGCCCGCCCGGAAGCCGTCGCTGGTTTCCACGATCTTGATGGCGCCGAACGTCTTTTCCCGTCCGAAGCGCATCACTTCCTGGTGTTGCGGCGTGGAATGCAGCCGGTATCCGATGGCCAACTGCTTGCCCGCTTTCTTGCTGGCGTCGATCATCTGCTGGCATTCCTTCACCGAAACGGCCATCGGTTTCTCGCAGATGACGTGCTTGCCCGCCTGGGCCGCGCGAATGGTATACTCGGCGTGCATCGCGTTGGGTAACACCACGTACACGATGTCGATGTCGGGGTTGTCGGCAATGCGGTCGAAGGTTTTATAATCGTAGATGTTTTTCCGGGGAAGGTTGTACTTCTTCTCCCACTCGGCGGCTTTGGCGGGGGTTCCCGTCACCGCACCCGTGAGTTTAACGAACTTGGTCTGTTGCAGCGCGGGTGCCAGCTGGTTGGTGCTGTAAGAGCCCAATCCGACCAGGGCGATGCCCAGCGGTTTGGTTTCCTGCGCCGGGGCGGCCTCGGCCAGCCACGACAGGGCCGGAGTGGCCAGGGCCGACGCGCTTAATCCCCGCAGGAAAGAGCGGCGGGAAGCCTTTTCAGCCGCGAAAAGCAGATCCAGACGTTTCATGTTGAATGATCAATGATTAATGGTGAATGACATAACAAGTATGCGTGAATTCGTACGCTGTTCACTTCACCGGCGAAAAATCGGTGGGGGTCATGTATACCGACTCCACCGAGACGGTGAGGGAACCACCGCCCTTTTCTTCGGAAGCTTTGCGGGCCGCCTGCCAGTCGGTATCCTGCCGGAATTCATCAAACGACTTCAAGCCTGCCTCCTTGCTCTGGTGCGCCAGGATGTAGATGAGCGTGTCATCCGCCCCCCCTTCCTTTTCGGTGGGCGTCCAGTAGGAGAAGTTGGTCATGCCGTGCTTTTCAAACAGCTTCACCGTGTGGTCGCGGAAGCGGGCCAGCAGGTTTTCCTGGTTGCCCGGCGTGGTTTTGTAGGTGCGGAGTTCGAATGCCCGCGGTTCCCTGGACTTGGTCAGGCGCAGTTCCGGGGAGAAGTCGGTCGTCTTCATATACACACTTTCGATCCGGGTGACGAGCTTGCCGTTCTTTTCCGAGTTTGCCGCCGCCTGCTTCCACTTGGGATCGGCCAGGAAATCCTTCCACGACTGTTCACGGGCGGACCGGTTGGGATACGACAGCACGTAGATCAGTTTGTTGTCGGTGTTGTCCATCGGCACCCAGTATCCCACGTTGGTCATGCCGTGCTTCTTAAACAACTTGGTGGTGTGTTCGCGGAATCGCGCCAGCAACCCGTCGAGTTTTCCCGGTTCGGCGTAGTACACCCGCATTTCGTACAGCCGGGCGTCGGCCGCGGGCTGGCGGATTGACGGGAGGACGAAGGCGGAAACGGCCAGCAGCGCCGCGGTGACCAGGGGGTAAAGAATTTTTTTCATGGAAATGAAGAAAGATTTGGGTGGTTGATGATCGGTGAACTGCGACGCGCCACGGGTACGCACGGTTCACCGTTTACTGAAAAAGCTCCGTTTGTAAATGTATTCGGTATTGCCCACATTTACCCGGTCCAAAATAGACGATCTAATTGAACATGGCAAACGGAAAACTGTTGAAGGTGCATCCTTCCGACGATATGATTGTGGCACTGACCGACTTACCCGCCGGAGAAACATTGGTTTACGAAGGAGAAACGTTCCAAATGATCGAAACCATCCCGGCCAAGCACAAGTTTGCCGTCCGCAACTTTGCGCCGGGCGAGGGCCTGCGGATGTACGGCGTGCTGGTGGGCCAGGCCACCCAGCCGATTGCCCGGGGCAGCCTGATCTCCCTGCGCAACCTCCGCCACGCCGCCACGCCCTACGCCGCCAAATCCCGGACCTACGCGTGGGTGCCGCCCAACGTGTCGCAGTGGAAAGACCGCACCTTCCAGGGTTTCCACCGTTCCGACGGACGGGTGGGCACGGCCAACTACTGGCTGTTCATTCCCACCGTGTTCTGCGAAAACCGCAACCTGGACGTCATCCGCGAGGCGCTGGAAAAAGCACTGGGCTACACCAAAACCGGGAAGTACAAGGATTTTGCCAGCAGGCTGGTGGGACTCTACCAAGCCGGCAAAGCGCCCGACGAAATCCGGTCCACCCCCCTGCAACTCGAAGAGCGGGATCTTCCCGCCCAACGGGTGTTCCCCAACGTGGATGGCATCAAATTCCTGACCCACCAGGGCGGTTGCGGTGGCACGCGCCAGGATTCGGCGGTGCTGAGTCAGTTGCTGGCCGCCTACGCCGACCACCCCAACGTGGCGGGCGTGACCGTGCTCAGCCTCGGTTGCCAGCACCTGCAACTGGATGATTTCCGGCAGCAAATCCTCTCCCTGAACCCCGCTTTCGACAAGCCGTTGCTCATGTTCGAGCAGCAACGGAGCGGCACCGAAGACGCGATGCTGGCCGAAGCCATCCGGCAAACCTTCGTGGCCCTGGCCGAAGCCAACCGGCAACAGCGTCAGCCCGCGCCCCTGAGCAAACTGGTTCTGGGCGTGAAGTGCGGCGGTTCCGACGGCTTTTCGGGCATCTCGGCCAACCCCGCGGTGGGCTACACCGCCGACCTGATGGTGGCGCTGGGCGGCTCGGTCATTCTGGCGGAGTTTCCGGAACTCTGCGGCGTGGAGCAGGAACTGGCCGACCGCTGCGTGGACGCAGCCACCGCCGATAAATTCATCCGCCTGATGAAAGCCTATTCCGCCGGAGCGGAAGCGGTGGGCTCCGGCTTCGACATGAACCCCTCGCCCGGCAACATCAAGGACGGCCTCATCACCGATGCCATCAAGTCGGCGGGGGCGGCCAAGAAAGGCGGCACCGCGCCCGTGGTGGACGTTTTGGACTACACCGAACCCGTCCGCAAGCCCGGCCTCAGCCTGCTTTGCACACCCGGCAACGACGTGGAAGCCACCACCGGCAAGGCGGGTTCGGGGGCCAACCTGATCCTGTTTACCACCGGATTGGGTACGCCCACCGGCAATCCCGTCTGCCCGGTCATCAAAGTGTCCACCAACACCCGGCTGTCGGGGCGCATGCCCGACATTATCGACATCGACACCGGTACCATCATCACCGGCGAAGACACCATCGAGCGCAAGGGCGAGGAAATCCTGGAATTCTGCATCCGGGTGGCGAGCGGGGAAATCACGCCCAAAGCCGTACAACTGGGTCAGGACGACTTCATTCCCTGGAAGCGGGGCGTATCGTTGTAGCGGTTTGGTTGAAGAGGCAAAGAGTATTTCTTTCAGTAAAGTGAAAAGGGTCAAAGATTTAATCTTTTCAAAAGATGGAATCTTTATGACGAGGGAACTGAACCGGGATTCGGGAGCCAAGTGCGCTAATCCCTCCATTTCGACGCATCCATTCGATAAAGCCGGGCGCGGGTAAGGGGCGTTTTTTCACCCGAGAAGTACCAGGTGTGGGCATCCGGCTGGCAAACCGCTTCCATCTGCCCCAGGCGCGTTGCGTTGCCCAGTTTGATGCGCTTCCGGTTGCCCGACAAGAACAAGTTGTCGCCGTAGCCACTCAGTACCCACAGGAAAACGTTTAGGTTTCTGCCGTAGCCCACCAGCACCAATTCCTTTCCCGATTCATGGATGCTCGCCCCCGTCACCAGGCCGCGCGCGTCGAAGCCGCCCAACGGCCGGGCCACGTGCGCGCCGGGCGTGGCCGGCAGGGCGTAGAAGTTGCAGCGGTAGTCGCCGCGGTTCTTGGTGAACAAGTACAATTGGTTCCCGGCAAACACGAGGGCTTCGCAGTCGAAATTGTGTTTTTCGCGCGGGGTGAAGTCCGTTTGGTCGGCGTAGGAGAAGGCAATCGTTTCGGTCCCTACCCGGATGGTGTCCCGACTGGATTGGAGGGCGGCCAGGAGAAACCGGTACACCCGCAGGTTCTTCCGACCCCCCTGGTTGTTGCCCACATCACCCACGTAGAGGTGCGTGTCGCTGCGCGTGAGGTCCTCCCAGTCCACGTTGGTCGCTCCCTCCAGCACAACGGTTTGCGTAATTTTGCCGTTGGTCGTGTCCACGGCGTAGAGGACGTTGCCGCCGTCGCTATCGTTGTGCGTCCACAGCCGTCCGTTGACGAAAACCAGGCCGGAGGTTTCCGCCACCCGGCCGTCCAGCCGGGTCTTTACACCGGGCCTGGTCTTTCCGTAAAGGCAACACGTGGGGTCGCCGGTCGCATTCGGGTCTTGGTTTTTGGCCGCCCGATCGCGGCAAGGCCCGCAGTCACCCGGCGGCCTCACGCAGGAAACGAATCCCAGCAGCAGCACCAGGGACAAGGACAAGGAGCGGTTGACCGTGAACCGTGAACACCGAACAGCGTAGGGCATGGCCATATTTTCCGGATTGGGCGTTCATTTCTAATTGGTTAGATCAATATTACCGGATTGATATTGACGTTTTTAACGATGTCATTCTGAGCGATAGCGAAGAACCTCGTTCTGATTTCAGTCTAAAACCCTTAACGAGGTTCTTCGCTATCGCTCAGAATGACAACCTTGGAAGAACGCCAGTCAGTGGAGCGTCCCGTCGCTTCTAATTCAGGTTCACGCCGAAGGTGAGGCCTACCCAGGGTTTGCGTTGGTAAATCCAGTACCGGCGGTTTCCCTCCAACAAGTGGTCGATGCCCACGCCCACGCCCAGGGTAACGTTGTTGATGGCGAGAATGGCGGCCACCCCGGTTAGATTCACGATCCCGTCGTATTCGGACGCAACCTGGTTGTTGGTTACCCACGGATTCACCGCCGTAGCGCCGATGCCGGTGAAGCCACCCACGCTGTAGCCGTAGTGCGCAACGGACCTTTTCAGGCTGCCGATGGGCGTTTTCTCGTACCTGACCGCGTACTTGTCCCAGCGGTAGCCCAGGTACACATTGCCGTTGAAGTTGGTGTTGAACTGCGGGGGAAAGTCGCTGGTGGAGGGCCGGATCTTGAAGGGGATGGTGAGGATGTCGAAGTCGAAGCTGTAGACGGTGAACCCGTATTGGTTGGAAATGCCGTTCTCTTTACTCTCCGGCGGGATGACCAACACCGGTTGATTGACTACCGTACGCTGCCGGGGGGGAACCGGGGTGAACGGATACACCAGGATTGTATCCTCCCTCACCTGCACGTACACCTTATCCGATTGGCCAGACGCGGTTTTCGTGTAGTAGATGCCGTCCGTGAGTTGGTATTTGGGGGATTCCTTCAGTACGCCGCACGCGGAAAGGAGCAGCGATCCGAGCAGCAGCGTGGGGTTGTTTAAGAATACGTTCATCCGCAACATTGTGGAAGGTTAAGCGCCGTGGTTTCCCTTTCTCCTACAACCAGTCCTTCCGCCGGAAACAATACCGCGTGAAGACTATCCATTATCAACTGCCAACTATCCAC
>JACMKY010000432.1 GCA_014379925.1 Cytophagales bacterium
TAGCCGGTAAACTGAAGGGCGAATTGCTCGTTGCGCTTGCGCGGACTGGGGTCGATGACGGTAGCCGTGCCCGTTTCCTTGGGGGTGAGGGTGGCAAAGTCGGGTAAGAAGCTCCAACTGCCCTCGTAGTAGCCGTAGTTCAGACCGGCGCTGGTGCCGGCGGGGTTGTCGGCCGGGCGCAGGCTATTCGCCGAGTAAACGGCGGTGTACGTTGTGTTGTCATCCGGTACGGTGATGCTGCCGCCCGCTCCCTTTCCCTGGTCCCATCCGCTAAACGCGTACGTAGCACCATTGAGGGTCTGGGAGGGAGGAGCGCCCAAACTCAACAACATTCCCGAAACTGCCCGCGTGGCGTAGGGCGTGGTCCTGGGTTGTCCATCCAGGTTCAGTTGCAGTCCCGAAGGATTGGAGGCCATACTGACGGTAACCACTTTGGGATTGACGTCGACCCACTTCTGGTTGGTCAGTCCTTTCGAGTCAGTCACCGTCAACCACAGTCGGTACCACACGTTGGCCGAGGTTTCCCCTTCGGTCGGAATGTCAAAGGAGCCACTCCGGCCATCGGGAGCCACCGAAACCGAAGGGCCGGGGTGGTTATGGTCGTCGTGGTGAAATACCACCTCCCAATTGTACGCGCCGGCGGGTAAATTTCCTTCTTCCGGGTCGGTGCCCGATCCATTAAAGTAGATGACGTTGCCCGCCCGGTAAATGGTGCCGCTGGCGGGAGCGGCAATGGCCGCGACGGGGGTGGCGTTGAAGGTGCTTACTGTCAGGGTAGCGGCGTTGCTGGTCGCGCTGCCGGCTGAATTGGATACGACGACCCGGTATTGCCCCGCCGCCGAGGATTGTACGTTGCCGATGGCATACTCATTCGCGTTGGCCCCGCCGATATTTGCTCCGTTCTTCTGCCACTGGTAACTCAGTGATTGCGTACCCGAAGCACTCGCGCCGAAGCTAACCGATTGCCCCTGCGCCACGGTTTGGCTGACCGGCTGGCTGGTAATGGCCGGGGCCGTGTTGCTGGTGTAGATGATCTTGTACAAGGCATCGTCGCTCCGGCTCAGGTAGTACAGGTTGCCGTCGTTGCCCACCGACAGGTTTACCCCGTCACTGGGCACGTTGGTCGCAAAGTCGGAGCGCACGGCCGTTCCGCCCGACAAAGTCAATACGTGAATCCACAGGCTGCAAAAATCCTGGTAAAAGTATTTGCCCACGTAGCTGGCCGGATAATTGGTGGACGGCGGGTTGAAGAACGTACCCCCCGTGATGGCGCAACCTTTCCCGGTGCCCCAGCCGTGGATGTAGGAAAAGACCGGATTCGTGTGATTGGGATCCGACGTGTACCCCTCGGATTGCGGCCAGCCGAAGTTGCGGTTGCTGGTGGTGGCATCGTTGACTTCCTCCCAGGTAATCTGTCCCACGTCGTTGACGAAGATTCGGCCCGTACCCGGTTGAACGGAAAAGGTGTACGGGTTTCGCAGACCGTAGGCCCAGATTCGCTGCCGCTGGGCATTGCCGTCGGTGTAAGGGTTGCCCGCTGGGACACTGCCGTCGGCATTGATCCGGAGGAGTTTTCCGTGGTAGGTATACAGATTCTGGGCGTTGTCGGGATTGGCATTTTCGCCCACTGCCACGTAGAGTTTGCCATCTTTGCCGAAATGCATCGCGCCCCCGTTGTGGTTGGTGGCGCCACTGAGGTTGTCCAACTCCAGAATCACGGTTTCGCTACCCGCCTGGGCCACGTCGCCATTGGCCGTGAAGCGGCTGACCCGGTTGTGGATGGGACCGCCCGAGGTGGTGTAGTACACGTACACGTACTGGTTGGCCGAAAAATTAGGATCCAGAACCAGGCCGATCAGGCCCCGCTCTCCCGATGAATTGACGCTCAACTGCACGAAGGAAGTGGGGAGCAGGGCGCCGTTCTTGATCACCCGCAGCCGCCCGCCTTGTTCGGCCACGAAGATGCGGCCATCGGGAGCAAAAGCCATCACGGTGGGGTCATTGATGCCCCCGGCTACCCGCACCTGACTGAAGCCGGCCGGAAAGTTTTGGGCGCACAAGGTGTGCGCAGTGAGCAGAAGAACTGCCAGGCCGGAAAGGAATGCCCCGCGAGGGTTCCCCGCTTCGGCGCACCAACTCCTGGCGTGGTTGCGCAGTTGCTGGCAGCCAGCACCTAGCCGCCGGGCAAAATAATAACATACTTGCATGGTCATGGGAGGTTAAGAAGGGAGAAAATCGAAGTGTAGGGGAGGATTCAGGAACTTCAGGGGAGGTGGAGAATTTCAAACGGTGCGGAGGATTTCAAAGGGAAGGATTCTGGTGGACTCAGGAGGTTTTGGCGGATTTTCCCCGCGTGTTTTTCTTGCGAGCGGGACGTTTTACGGCCGCATGGATCGGAAGTGAATCGGTTTGGTACCCGTAGGCGTTGTCGGGTCTTACCCGTAAACGGGAAAGGAAGTCTAAGCTAAGCGAAAAGGCCAACGCGATGGCTGGCACCAAAAAGGAACCGGTGTAGGAGAATCCGGTTTCGTGAACGCGAATCCGATTTTTTGCGCAGAAAACCGGATTTTGGTACTGCTGAAAGAAATGTCGCTTCAATAACCCGTTCTTGGACGTTACAAAGTTGCTGCGTGGGGTTTTACGCGCCGCTCGGACGGTTCGTGCCCCCGTAGCCCGCGGAAGGCCGTAACTTAAAAGAGTGTTTCTTGAGCGACCTTGGCGGAATCAGCCGCCGGTTATTACGCGTGGTTGATCCTTGACGCTACTCCACCCGGTTAGAAAGCGGCAAAAAAGCAGGGAAGGACGAATTTTGGAGTCACGAAGCGCTAAAACCGTTACCTTCCCGAAGCGCCAAACCCCGTGAACGAAATTGCGGGTGTAGGCGGTTATAAGTCATAGGTAACGTCGTTGCACGCGACGACGTTACCTATGACTTATAAGCAGTACAAAGCATTACCAGTCAACTATTTTCAGCTACCTGGGTAACGGTGCTTTATTCGGGATCAAGGTAATCGAGGGCAGAATGGGAACGGGGGCGTGTATTTGACTGCTTCTCCCGGCTTTCATCGTTGATGGATGAACTTTCCGGCTGAATCATCCTGAGCAAACGAACAACTGGCACAATCTCGCCTGGAAGCCTGTTTTCCCGTCCAACAAACCGCTTGGGTGAAGTTTTTGGCGAACGAAAATTTTCCTTTTTCCAGTGCCAAGCGGTTGCGGGCCGAAGAACACGCAGCGACCAGCGTCGGAGAAGCGTTCGGTGGAATAGGCGATGAAGAAGGGGAGATAAAGAAAAAACCGCTTTCCGCTTCGCCCTTAAACCCACGCTGTCGGGTCCACGCCCATACGGAACTTCACCAAAGCACTTTCCGACAAGATGCCGTCCGCCCCGGAACCTTGCGCTACCCTTTCGTTGGCCGCCGGAGAAAAATCGCAATCCATGATACTACCCTTCTTTTCGTCGAAACCGACCTGGCCCAACGGCCTGGCAATTGTGCGGGTGCTGGTGGGGGTGCTCATCATGAAATACGGGTCGGTGATCTTTGACCGCGCGCAAATGGTAAAAGAGGTGGACTATTTTGGTTCGCACCTTCACCTTCCCGCGCCCTTGCTGATGGTTTACCTGGCCAAAGGGACGGAATTTTTCGGGGGATTGCTTCTGGCATCGGGGCTGTTCACCCGGGGAGCAACCCTGTTGCTGATTATCAACATGACCGTGGCCACGTTTTTTGCCAACCGAGGCGCTATTTTCGGGGATGGTGAACGGTCATTTTTGTACCTGCTTTTCTTTCTGGTCTTCTTTTTCGCGGGCGCCGGCAAGTGGAGCCTGGACCATTGGCTTTCTAACCGAGGCAAGTGGTAAGTCCCTTCGAACCAACACCGGAAATTACGGGCAACGCAGTCCGCTGCGTTGGCGGGTGTACCGCAGCGGATGGTTGGCCCCGGGTCGGCGTACCGGTTGTGGCAGGGTCCGAAATTGGTTGCCAACCCTATATCCCTTATTTTTTCACCCTTTTATCGTTATTCACCGTGAAAACTGTTTTTTCCTCTCTGGTCCTGGCGCTGTTGATCCATTCCGGCGCGTTTGCTGACTCCCCATTCAAAAATACATCCGACGCCGAGCGCGCATTGAAAATCAGGCGGCCAAACAAATCACGTATCCGGCCGCCATGCGCGCTTCTCCACGCGGGGGCATTGTCGTCGTGCAATTTCAGCTTGACAACACCAACCGCCTGACGGCCGTGAAGGTGCACACGGACAATGCTCAATTGAATGCCGAATTGATCAGGCGGTTAACCGGCCTGAAGGTGAAGGGAGCCGACCTGCGTGACCAAAAGACCTACACCTTCCGGCTACGGTTTCAGCGGGATGTTTAGCGCTCCGACGCTTATTCCATTGCCGGGCCAACGACCCTTCGCCTCCGGTTCAAACCTGTTACCGAATCACCCCACTGGCTGCTTGCCAACGGGCAAACGGTGGGGTGATGCTATTTTAACCCAAGTTGCTGGTTATCGAAAGTGTTGCCGTAGGGCCTGAAAAGAGTAGCTTTGAAATGGCTAAACCTCAAACTACCCTTCCCGTGCGCTACGATAACACGATGGATTCCGAAGTTGGAAAGAAGATGCAGCGTTGAAAAGCCTGTTCGCGCAGATAATGGAAGGCGTAGTCGGATACCTGCCGGATGAACAACTGCTGGGAGACGTAGTCACGCCTCGAAGGAAGCGTGCGCCCACTTCCCCACAAACCAAGTGCACGGTAATTTTCTTGGAAGGAAAACACGGTGGGCGAAAGTTGGTTGGGGTAACCCGGGAGTTACCCCAACCAACCCCTGAGCATAAACCCTACCCCGGACTGAAAGGGGTGGGATGGCACGGGCTGCCCCGCACCAATCCGGTTGCTTTGCCAGCGGAGAAGAAAAAAGTCGGAGCCTGCTGCCGGACTCGAACCGGCGACCTGCTCATTACGAATGAGCTGCTCTACCAACTGAGCTAAGGAGGCTTGAGAAGAGGCCAGGGGACTCGAACCCCTAATACGCGCTAAACGTACTACATCATTTCGAGTGATGCTCCTGATCCAGCCGGATGACCTCTATCAGTCGCGCAAAAATAGCTGTTTTTTGAGATAACCGCTAGTCTTCACCCAAAAGATTAAAATTACGGCGGTGGTTCAGCCAAGTAAACTTCCGGGCGGACCCGCACCGCCTATTCGATGATTCCGTATTCCTGCTTGCAGCGCTCCAGCGACATGGCGTTGAAATGCCACCATTCCGAGTCGATGGGGGCAAATCCCGCCCGTCGCATCACTTCCCTCAGCGTTCTGCGGTTGGTGATTTGCCGGAGCGTCAGCTTGCCCAGCTTCACCAACGAATCTTCCTTGGTAGGGTAAGCCAGTTCGCCGAAGAAATCAAAGGAGGTGCCCATGTCCAGGGGCTGGCCGCGCTCGTCGGCGATGGTCAGGTCCACGGCGGCCCCGTAGTTGTGAATGGAGCCTTCCTTCGGGTCGGCCACGTAGAGGGGCTTCAACCGGGGAGGTTTTTTCAGCGTGTCCCACAAAATCTGTTGTACCCGCCTCGGGCGGGCCGCGTCGTAAATCAGCAAGTGGTAACCAGGGCGGCTTTCCACCAGCAACTGCTGGGCCTTGACCAGTTTTTGGGCGGGCACTGTTTGCAGGTACGCGCGCGTGAGGTCGCCGTATACGTCCACGCCCACGAAGTTGTCGGTGGTCGAGTATTTCAGGTCCACCAAAATGGCCGGATCCAGGGTTTGTACGTCCACCAGTCCCGCGTTCTTCAGGCTCTGCTCGGCGAAGTCCGCCTTCCGGGGGGTGGCGGGCGCCGTTGCGGCCGGCTTAGCCGCCACGGCGGGCGCGGTGGTTGTTTCGGCGGGCTTGCGCTCCGGACGGCAGGCCAGCAGCGACGCTACGAGGGCTCCCCCCAGCAGGGCGCGAAAAAGTATCGGACAGTTGCTCATAAATTAAAACCAGGAAATGAATACCGGCCGGGCGGGCTTTCGACCGCTGGCAAACCGCCGGTAAATTGAAAAACTTTTTCGTTTATCCATCCGAAAGGTATAATTTCCCGGCCAAAATATACCCCAATGGATGGAACGGCAATCATTTTAACGAGTGACTTCGGAGACCCGGGTTCGGCGAAGACGGCCCACGGGTTGGTGCGGGGTACCGAACGTTACCAGATCCGGGCAGTGATCGATCCGAAAAATCCCGGCCAGGACGCGGGCGAACTGCTGGATGGCCACCCCCGCCAAATTCCCATTTTTGACTCCTTCCCCTCCTTTCAGGAGAGCGGCGTCGGCCCGGTGGACTACGCCCTCGTCGGCATCGCGCCCAAGGGCGGCCGCTTTCCCCGCGACATGCAAGCCACGGCGGAAGCCGCCCTGCGGGCGGGCATTTCACTGGTGAGCGGCCTGCACGAATACCTGGGCGATATTCCCGAACTGGCCGAACTGGCCCATCGGCACCACGCCCGGATCATTGACATCCGGCGACCCAAGCCCAAAAGCCAATTGCACTTCTGGTCGGGCGACATCCGGCGGGTTACCTGTCCCCGGGTGGCCGTGCTGGGAACGGACTGCAACTTGGGCAAACGCACCACCACCCGGATTCTCACGGAGGCGGCCAGCCGGGCGGGGTTGCGGGCGGAAATGATCTACACCGGGCAGACCGGCTGGATGCAGGGCGGCAAGTATGGCTTCGTGTTCGATGCCACCTACAACGACTTTATCGCGGGCGAGGTGGAACACGCCATCGTCAGCTGCTTCGACGAAACGAACCCCGACGTGATTTTCATCGAGGGGCAATCGGCGTTGCGCAATCCCAGCGGACCCTGCGGCTCGGAATTCCTGGTTTCGGGCCAAACGGAGGCGGTGGTGCTGCAACACGCGCCCGCCCGGATCTACTACAATGACTTTGAGAAGGTAAATGCCAAGATCCCCCCGCTCAGAAACGAGATCGAACTCATTCGCCTGTACGGGGCGCACACCCTGGCCGTCACGCTCAATACCACTGGCCTGGACCGGCGGGAAGCCCTGCGCTACAAAGTTCAGTACGAGGATGAGTTGAACATCCCGGTGGTATTGCCCCTTGAAGAAGGCGTGGGACGAATCATCCCGCTTGTCCAGCGGCTGATTGCCCGCCGCCACCTTCCCCTCGACGGAGGACTGGGCATTTGATCCAGCGATGCGGTTGTTGGCAGAAGTAATTGGCTAAGTGAAAGGCTTTGACCACCGCAGCGGTTTACCTCTCACTTCGAATCAACCTTCAAGCTGACAAAGTCAAAGTTAACCATTCAATACTGCCTACTGAACACTGACGGCTGATTCAATGAAAATCAAGCAAATCCTCGTGCGGAAGGAAAACCTGGAATTGACCCGGCCTTACACCATTGCTTTCAAAACGACTACGGCCGTGGAGAACTGCATCGTGGAGATTGTTGGGGAGAACGGCCTGTATGGGCTGGGAGCCGCCAATCCGAGCAAGGAAGTGGTCGGCGAGTCGGTTGGCGATGCGGTGCGGACCCTGAGCGAGAGCCACCTCACCTGGCTCGTCGGCCGCGATGTCCGGGAGTTCCATCTGCTTTGCGACGAAGCGCAAAAGCGGTTTCCGAAGCATCCCGGCGCGTGCGCCGCGCTGGACATTGCCCTGCACGATTTGTTTGCCAAGTACCTGGACGTGCCGCTGGTGCAGTACCTGGGGCAAAAGAAAAAATCCTTGCCGACCTCCATTACCATTGGCATCAAAGGGGTGCCCGAAACGCTGGCGGAAGCGGATGAGTACCTGGGACGCGGCTTCCGGATTATTAAGCTGAAACTGGGAACCACGGTGGATGAGGACGCGGAGCGGCTCGAAAAGCTCCACGAACACCTGGCGGGCAAGGCCATCATTCGCATTGACCTCAACCAAGCCTACACGCCCGCTACGCTCGAAGCATTTTTTTACCGAACGCAGCACCTGAACGTGGAACTCATTGAACAGCCTTTGTCGGCCCACGCGGTGTACCCGATGAAAAAGCTTCCGGACGAAATCAAGAACAAGATCGCCGCCGACGAATCGCTGCTCAGCCCGAAGGATGCGTTCGAGCTGGCTTGTACCCCCGCGGCCTGCGGCATCTTCAACATCAAATTGATGAAAAGTGGCGGCATCGGTCCGGCGCGGGAAATCGCCGCCATCGCCGACCACGCGGGCATCAGCCTGATGTGGGGCTGCAACGACGAAAGCATCATCAGCATCACGGCGGCTTTGCACGCGGCCTTCTCCTGCGAGAACACGAAATACCTGGATCTGGATGGCAGCCTCGACCTGGCCCGGGATGTAGTGTCGGGCGGGTTCATTCTCAAAGACGGCAGGCTGTCGCTGTCGGGCAAGCCGGGGCTGGGGGTGAGTAAGCTTTGAGGTTTGAATTGCTGTGCATTCACTGAAGAAGACTGTGGTTTCATCCTTACCAATCAACTTACCTAGCGAGGGATTTAAATCCCTCGCTAGGTAAGTTGATTGAGCATTGAAATTTAA
>JACMKY010000433.1 GCA_014379925.1 Cytophagales bacterium
AAAGTGGTACTTACTTGTTGAGCCATGAAATGAGTCCTTCTTACGAGCCCAGAAAATCGACAAGCCCTCGTCAATAGACTTGTTTTGTATTGATTTAAAGATAGTTAGGTTTATTATTAATTGAAAATCAACAAGCTCTGATATTTATATTTAAAATTCTGGGTTAACAACGCAAAAACATCCCCCTAACCCCCTTCCAAGGGGGACTTCGAACGTCAAAAATCCCCCTTGGAAGGGGGTTAGGGGGATGTCAATCCGATTTAGCCTAATGCAAAATTATCAATTCGTTGTATATCAAACCCGTACAACTCTAACGATTATCCAGGATTACCCCGACCAACCCGCCAGGTTGTGAAACCCGGCAGCGGACTACGCAAAAAACATGGTCTGGTTGAGGGCAATGATTGCTTCCCGGAAGTCCTGGCGGGCCACGACGAACTGGATATTCACTTTCCGCAGGGAGAAACCGGCGCTTTTGAGGTTGATTCCTTGCTGAGCCAGGGCCGTGGCCGCTTTCGCCAGCACGCCGGGTTGGTCGATGTTCGAGCCGATGATGCACACGATGGCGACCCGCTCCACGGTTATCTTCTGAAATTCTTCTTCCAATTCCCGGATCAGTTTCTGGTTGAAATTCTTTTCCCACACCACCACCGAAATGCTGTTGGCACTGGTTGCCTTGAAGATGTAGCTGATTCCGTACTTGTGGAACACCCGCATGATGGCCAGGTCGGAACCGACGGTGCCCACCATCAGCGGGTCGTACACGTCCACGATGAGCACCTTGTCGCTGCCCGTGATCACTTCCACCCGTTTATGGGGACAAATGTACTCGCGGGTAATGAGGGTGCCGGGGTGCTCGGGTTCGAAGGTGTTTTTTATCCTCAAATTTATGCCGTTGATTTCCAAGGGTTTGGACGCCTTTGGGTGGATTGCCTCCATGCCCACGTCCGCCAGTTGGTCGGCCACCTCGTAGTTCGTGTTTCCGATGGGGACGCAGTTGTCCACGCCTACCACCGCGGGATCGGCCGAGCAGAGGTGATACTCCTTGTGGATGATTGCCTCGCCGGGCTTGACGGCCACGGCGATCTTGCTGAAGGTTACTTCCGAATAGCCCCGGTCAAACTCCCGCATGATGCCTTCCGTGCCCTTGGTGTAGCCGGTTGCGACGCAGAGGGTCTTGGCGAATTCGATGTTTTTGAGCGAATGCTTGATCCGCTGGTCAATCGTGTACGACCGCTGGTCGTGAAAACCACTCAGGTCGACCAGCGTGGCGTGGAGGCCGTTGTTGAGCAGGATGTTGACGAAATTGAAGGCGGAGTGCGCCTCCCCGATGGAAGCCAGGATTTCGCGGGCGGCCTGCAGGATGCTTTCCCCGCTCACGTAGCCCGAAGCGAGGATGTTGGCCAGGTTTTCCAGGTACCGCTGCGCATCGTGGATCCGTTGCTCAATGAACGCATCGGCAACGGCTAAGTTCAAACCCATTGCTTCGTACTGTTGGTTCATCGCCTGGAGTTTCCCGGCTACGTCGTTGAGGGCGTGGCGAAAATCCCGGTGGTCAGCGATCCGGTGGTAGACGCCCGGCTCCCCCGTTTTCTTGTTTTCCAGCAGCCAGTTGGTCACGCCGGCGAAGGCGGAAACGACGAAGATGCGGTTGTATACTTCCTCGCCGGATCTTCCAAACAAGACAATATTCTTCAGCACGTCCGGAAGGGCACTCATCGAAGTGCCTCCGATTTTTTCTACTGTAAGCATTCTTCGGGGATAGGAATCGGATTGCATCAGTAGCCAGTATTCAGCAAATAAAAGATTGCCTTCGGGTCGTACCGGGCGCAAAAATAGGTATTTTGACATTCTCCCGGAACCGGGGCGCGGCAATCGGACCGGCGGGCGAACCGGACGCGCCGTTTTACCGGCCGCTTTAGTTGGACGAATCGGAAAGTTGGTAGATTTGGCCAAGCGGGGGCCGCCCCATCTATCCGTAGCCGATGAACCCAAGCGGAAAAAATTTGCCGGCCAGCAAACCGGAGCGGCGGGAAGCGTTGTACCAACTGCTGGGTAACTTGCCGGACCGGCACCGGCCCATTTCCGTAAAAGTGATCGCCCGGGAGGAAACGGACGGGTACGGACTGGAAAAACTGTTGTTCGATTTCAACGGGTTGGAGCCGGTGCCGGCTTACTTTACCAAGCCCACCCGCGCCGAAGAAAAGGTGCCGGTGGTGGTGTTCAACCATTCCCACTTCGGACAGTACGGAGTTGGCAAAAGTGAGTACCTGCTGGGAAGAGACGAGCTGCAACGTCCCCCCTACGCCGCCGCCCTGGCCCGGGCGGGGTACGCGGGCCTGTGTTTGGACGCGTGGGGATTCGGCGAACGGCAAGGAGGCACCGAATCCGCTATTTTCAAGGAGATGCTCTGGAAAGGGCAGGTGATGTGGGGCATGATGGTGTACGACCAACTGCGCGCCGTGGATTACCTGGCAACCCGGGAGGACGTGGACGGGAAACGGATCGCCACGGTGGGCCTGTCCATGGGAAGCACCATGGCGTGGTGGTTGGCGGCCCTCGACGAACGCGTCCGGGTTTGCGTGGACCTCTGCTGCCTGACTGATTTTGGGACGCTGATCGAGGAGCAGGGGCTGGATTTGCACGGCGTTTACTACTACGTGCCCGGTTTGCTGAACCATTTCACCACTTCCCAAATCAACGGACTCATTGCCCCCCGGCCCCACTTGGCCCTGGCCGGCCGGTTTGATCCCCTAACGCCCCTGAGGGGATTGGAAAAAATTGACCGGGCGCTGCGGGAAATCTACCGGCAGGAGGGGGCGCCCGACGCCTGGCAGTTGCGCATCTACGAGGCCGGTCACCAGGAGACCCCGGCCATGCGGGCGGATGTTTTGGCGTTTTTGAAGCAATGGCTGTGAGGAAGGCCCTTGGTTGGCGTTGACCAACTTCTTCCGGCAACCCAGGCGTAACGCGTCACTTCCCGCCGTTTTGTGCGTTTTTGTAAATCCTGCTTCCAATGAATACCCATCCCGTGAGAAAAGCCCCGCCTCGTTCCCCGTTGCTGCTGGGCTGGATTTTGTTTCATCTGTCCGGCACCGCGTTTGCCCAACCGGCCGACAGCGCCCGGCTTTGCCAGGGAAACTACTACACCGAAGCGCAGGGCAAAGCCGCGCTGGCCCGGTTTGGGGCCACCTACCGGGACCGGCCGGGCTGGGAGGAGCGGGCGGACCGAATCCGGCGGGGAATCCGGCAGGGTGCCGCGCTGGAGGGCGTCCCGCAAAATACGCCTTTGAAGCCCCGGGTGCGCGGCCGAAGAACGTACGATGGCTACACGGTGGAAAACGTGGCCTTCGAGAGCTTGCCCGGTTTTTTCGTAACCGGCAACCTGTATCGCCCCGTCCGGAAGCAATCTTCTTACGCGGCCATCCTTTCGCCCCACGGTCACGGTCCAAACCTCCGGTTCGGGGAAAGCGTGCAGAAACGGTGCGCTACCCTGGCCCGGATGGGCGC
>JACMKY010000434.1 GCA_014379925.1 Cytophagales bacterium
GTAGAGACCCAGCAAGAGAAAAGGAGCGGGCCACTGGCCGACAAACAAGGCTTCCTCATCTTTTTTCATGATCTTTAATACGGCCGAGATCGTTATCGCGCCCAATGCTGCCCACAAAAACAGATCAGACGGCAGCTTGGCCGTGTACTCCTCAATGGCGGTTGCTACCGGGCCTTCCTTGTGCTCAGGGTTGTATTTATCCGCATTTTTCTTGAGCGCTTTAATCGATGGTTCCATATTTTTGAACTGTTTAAGGGTTGAATTGATGGGCGTATGTGCTTACGAATAGTTTACCACGATGGTTGCGGCATTGGGGGCGGAAAGTGTTGAAACCGCGCGCGATAATTTTGAGGGGGGCGCTACGCCTACCCGGTCCACCTGATGAGCGTTGCCCATGGGCATGCCCTTTGCCTAGTGCCCGAAGAACTGCGGGTGGAAGTTGACCAGGAACAACTCGTTCGTGGCCCGGGTGATGGCCGTGTAAAGCCAGCGCACAAATTCGATATTGATCAATTCCTGCGTGAGGTATCCCTGATCCACGAACACGGCGTTCCACTGGCCGCCCTGTGATTTGTGGCAGGTGAGGGCGTAGGCAAACTTCACTTGCAAGGCATTCAGGTAGGGGTCCCGGCGGATGGCTTCGTTGCGGTCGCGCTTGGTGCGAATGCCGGCATAATCGTTGGCCACGCGGTTGTAGAGTTGGAGGTTCTTCTCGCGCTCCAGTGCGGGGGCGTCGGAGTGCAGGGTTTCCAGGAAAATTTTGGCTTCGAATTCGGGTTGCTCGGGGTAATCCAACAGCCTCAGTACCAGGGTGGCGAAGCGGAAGCCGTGCAGTTCTTCGGTGCGTTTAACTTTCGCGACCTCCACGAAATCACCGTTGGCCAGAAAACCGGCGGGCGCGTCTTCCCCCAGGAAAAAATAGTTGTTGCGCACGATCATCAGCAGGTCGCCGGCATCGATCTCGTTCTCGTTGCCGTGGATCACCTGGCGGATGTAGCGGTTGTACTGCGTGGCGGCCTTGTTGGAGCGGCAAATCAGGATGGTATTTTCCTTCCCGTATTTCCCGTAGGCGTACCGCAATCCGTCTTCCAGTTTGTCGCTACTCATCCGGTAGATGTCCTTGAAGGACTTGGTGGTCAACTGAATCTGCACCGCGTCGGGCGGGGCGGAAGGGTCCACGTTTTTGCGCAGGGTAGTCGCATTCAGCAGGATGCCCGACTGTTCCGCCTGACGCATCACTTCCGTCAGCTCCTTTTCCAGCACCGCCAGGCCGTAGTGCTCACGCAGGTAGGTGCTATCGAGGGCCGCACTGATGAGTTTGCCCACGGGCGGCAACTGGGCCGCGTCGCCCACCAGCAACAGCTTATTGGTCTCGCTCTCGAAAACGTAGTCGATCAGGTCGCCCAACAGTCCCTTGCCGCCCGCCTCCGACTCATCGCCGATCATGGAGGCTTCGTCGACGATGAACAGCGTGCCGGTATGGTAGTTCTTCTGCCGTTGAAACACCAGGTGGCCGCTGTAGGCATCGGCCACCTGGCGATAGATTTTCTTGTGGATGGTGTGGGCCGTCCGGTTGGAATAGGTTGCCATCACCTTGGCCGCCCGACCGGTAGGCGCCATCAGCACCACCTTGTACCGAAACTTCTCCACCACCCGGACCAGCGCGCTGACGAGCGTGGTTTTGCCGGTTCCGGCGTAGCCCCGCAGCAGGAAAGTGGCGCGAAACCGCTCCTCGTCGAGCAGGAAGTCGTCCATTAGAAAGAAAAACTCCGCCTGGCCTTCGGTAGGATCAAAGGGAAATCGCTTGATCAATAACTGGGAAGGCGTTACGACGGAATTTCGGATGTTGGACACGAAGAATTACGAATTACGAATTACGAATTACGAATTACGAATTACATCCCTTGTTAGACCTTTTACTTCGTATTTCTTACTTCCCCATTCGCAATCCGGCATCAGGAAGGCGCGTCCGATTTTTTCGGGGTAACCGTCGCCATTGTCACGGAAGCTTTGGCGATTAGTTGGCGGCTGGCGCCGTTGACCAGCCAGATCTCGGCTTCGCAGAAGTTGATTTTCCGCCCCTGCCGGATCACCCAGCCGATGGCGTGCAGTCGCTCGCCCACCGCGGGTTGAAAGTACGACACCTTGAGTTCGGCGGTGACGGCGCGCCCACCGGCGGGCAGCACCGAAGCCGTGGCATATCCCGCTACCGTGTCGGCCAGCGTGGCAATGGCCCCGCCGTGCACCAAGCCCGTGCTCTGGTGGTGTACTGGCTCGATGCGGAGCCAGCCTTCGGCCCTTCCCTGGCCGACCTGCGTTACTTCGAACCTCACCAAATCCACGAACCGGTTCGGTGGGAAGGAGGAGGGGGGCAATGCATTCGGGGACGGATTTTCCAAGACGGTGTGATTGGTCAGGATATTTGCTTAACATAGGGGTTCCGCGTGCGCATGGCCATGGACCCAACGGACGAAGTTAGCAAAGAAATGCTGAAAGTTTTCGGTCACCGCCTGCGCCTGCGCGTGTGCGGTTTCTGCGTAACGGGCAACCAGGTGTTGCTGGTCCGGCACCGGGGCATCGGTCCCCGGGGTGAATTCTGGTCGCCGCCGGGTGGCGGACTGCAGTTCGGGGAATCGGTGCATCAGGCATTGGAGCGGGAATTTCGGGAAGAAACGGGTATGGACATTACCGTGGGTGCTTTCCTCTGCGTGAGCGAGTTTCTGGGGCCGCCCCTGCACGCCGTGGAATTGTTTTTCGAGGTCCGCATCCGCGCCGGTTTCTCCGAAGAAAACCGGCGCGGACTGCCCCTTACCGGAACCGACCCCGAGCTGCTGCACCAGATGATCGAGGAGGTCCGCTTCTGGGAATTTGAAGCGATCAAACGGAAAGACCCGGCCGACATCCACCACCTGTTCCGCTATTGCCGGCGGGCGCCGGACCTGTTGGCTTTGCGGGGCTACTTCTTTTACCGGCCGGAATGAAACGCCGTTTTTGGGAGAGGGATGAACTATATGCGGAGAATTTTTTAAACTTGCAGGATGCAAACCGAATTGCTTGGGAACGGTCACTAAGAAATACCGGCTGAACCAAAAGGTGAAGGACGACCTTTTCAACGTGGACTCCCTTCACCAGTACGATCTGTGCCTGGAGTTGGGAAGGGATGGCTTTCGCGTCTGCATTGTCGACACCCAGCAAAGCCGCTGCTTGTGGCTGGAAGATTACCGTTTCTCCTCCGTGGTCTTCACCGAGCAGCTACTAAGTCAACTGCAGCAGATCTACGACGAACACCCCGTGTTGCGGGCCGGGTTCTGGAAGTGCGTGCGGGTGGCCGTCCGCAATCAGCCCTACACACTGGTACCCGGCTCGTTGTTCAAACGGGAAAACGCGGACCAGTACCTAAGCCTGCTGCGCGACGAAACCCCGTCCGAACCCGAGCAAACGCAGCACTACCACCATCCCAACCGCGACATAGTCAGCATTTTTCCCTTGGAAACCACGGTGGGAGACTGGTTCCAACGGGCGTATCCGTCGCTGAACGTGAAGTTCGTCCACCAAAGCAGTGCCTTCATTGAAGGCGTGGTTCAGAACGGGACGCACGCCCAACCGCGGAGCGTGTACGTCTACGCAGAAGACTCTTACCTGACGGTGGTGGTTACCCGGGAGGAGGGATTGGAGTTTTGCAATACCTTCTTCTACGCCAGCGCACCGGATTTCGTCTACTACGTGCTGTTCGTGATGAATGAGTTAAAGATGCATTCCGAAACCAGCCGGGTGTTGCTCTACGGCGCGTTGACCCACGACTCGGCCGTTTTCGAACACCTCTACAAATACATCCGCCACGTTTCGTTCGGTACCAAACCCAAATCGCTGCGGTTCAGCTATTCCTTCGACGAAGTGCTGGACCACCAGTACTTCAGTGCCTACACCACCTACCTCTGCGAATAGATGGACAAGAAAGTGGCCCTGTTTCCCGGCTCCTTCGACCCGTTTACCAAGGGCCACGAGGACATTGTGCTGCGCAGCCTGCACCTTTTCGACGAGGTGGTGATCGGCATCGGCCATAACGCCAACAAGCAGCGGTATTTTCCGCTGGAGAAGATGGTGGCCCACATCTCCGATACGTTTCGCGACCATCCCAACGTGCGGATCAAGACCTACGACGACCTGACGGCCAGCGTGGCTCAATCACTGGGAGCCCGGTTTTTGTTGCGGGGTTTGCGCAACACCACCGACTTTGAGTACGAAAACGGCATTTCCCAGGTCAACCGCTACCTGTCCCAGCACCTCGAAACCGTCTTTTTAATCACCTCTCCCCAGTTTGCCCCCATTAGTTCCACCATCATCCGCGACGTGCACCGCTACGGCGGCAACGTCAACGAATTCCTGCCCTACAGACTTTAGCAACGACCAATGACGAATGGACATTTCCATTCATCATTCGCCATTATTCATCGTTGCTCGGGGTTTTCTGCTTGGCGTAGAAGGTGTCGAACACGTGTCGAATGGAGGCGTAAGTGTTGTAGAGGGCTACCTGTACTTCTTCGCGACTCATCCAGACCAACTGCTCGATGTCTTCGGCAACCTGGGGCTGCATGCGCGAATCGTCGAGGCAGGTCATGGCGTACCATTTGGTTTGCTTGAGGATGCGGCTACCGTTCTGGGAGTAGGTGTGCCAGGTGGAGCAGAGTTTATAATCCAACGCCACCCCGATGTTGCATTCTTCTTCCACCTCCCGCACGGCCGCTTCCCGGGCTTTTTCGTTTTTTTCCAGCTTGCCCTTCGGCAGGTCCCACTTGCCCAGCCGGTACATGACCAGCACCCGGTCGTCTTTCAGCACCAGCCCGCCCGCCGCCTTGATGATTCGGAAGTTGGCCTTCACACCGCGCACCGTTTCCTTTTTGTTGCGCACGGCAAAAGTGATGGCAACCAGGCGTTTGAGTTTCTTATCTCTCAGCAGGGTAAACAGCTTATGGATGAGCGCCGACGAGGCGTTAACCACCAGCACGTTGCCTTGCAGCATGCTCACCTTCATCACCTCGGCGGGGGCATTGAGCACCGCGTCGTAGGGGGGGGTGTCCAGCAGGGAATCGTGGTATTTGATGATGCGGGTAGGCTTGTCGTTGATAAAAAGATTCATCGCACGTCGGTTTACCAGTCAGTCGGGAGGTCGCGGTTGGCGCGTAAAGGTAGTTAGTAATGGTTAATGACGAATGATTAATGAAAAGTCATTCGTTATTCATCATTCATCATTGCTACTTTTGCCGCATGGCACACATCATCACCCAGGAGCATACAGCCCGGCCGGTAGCGGCGGCCCTGCTGCAAATCGGTGCCATCCGGCTCAGCACCAGCCAGCCGTTCAAGTGGAGTTCCGGCTGGAATTCCCCCATCTACTGCGACAACCGCCTTTCGCTCTCCCATCCCGACGTCCGGACGTACCTCAAGAACGCGCTGGTCGAAACAGTTCGCGAACGTTTTCCCTCGGTAGGGGCCATCGCGGGCGTGGCTACAGCGGGTATTCCGCAGGGGGCACTGCTGGCCGACGCGCTGGACTTGCCTTTCCTCTACGTGCGCGATAAGCCCAAAGCCCACGGCATGGCCAACCTGATCGAAGGCAAAATCACGCCGGGGCAATCCGTAGTGGTGTTGGAAGACCTCATTTCGACCGGGGGCAGTTCACTCCGGGTGGTGGCTGGCCTGCGGGAAGCGGGGTTTGACGTGCTGGGAATGACGGCGATCTTCACGTACGGCTTTGAAGTAGCGGAGAAAAACTTTGCGGAAAGAAACGTAACGGCCTACACCCTGAGCAACTACAACAACCTGCTCGTGGAAGCCGTGAAAGCGAACTACGTGGCCGAGCGGGAAATGGCGTCGCTGCACGAATGGCGCAAAAGTCCCGAAACCTGGCGGGTGGGATAACGTACCAATTGATCAAGTACGGCGGACCGATCGTCTCCGCTTCCCGTAAACGTGACGCCCGAATCCCCGCCATTCCACCACTGCCCGAACGGACGGCGGTTGGCGGCCGCCGAACGCGGAGTAACTGCTCCCGGGTAGCCGTGAGAAGTAGGCCGTAAGTGAAGCAAAAGCTTGTGTATCAATTGTTTGTTAAACAAAAGATACCGCTTGTTTACGTTTGCGCGTTTACGGATGGATGCTGGACTCAGACTTGATTTTTTACAACTTACGACTTAATCCTTACCCGATGAAAATTAAGATTTCCAAATCTTTTACGCCTTACCCCGAAGCCCTCATCGTTCCCATCGTGCAGAACGAAGGGTTTGAAAATGCCCTCACCAAGATGGCCGAATGGGCGGGCGTGGCCCCGGAGCTCATGCTGGCAGACTTCAAGGCCGACTGGAAAGAAATCGCCACGCTCTATCCCACGGGCAAAACGGACCTGAAGCGGATTTACCTGCTGGGCCTGGGCAAGGATGTGACCGCTCCGAAGGTGCTGACTGCCTTCCGGAGCCTGTCTTACCGTCTGAAATCGAAGCTGCCCCCGCGCACGGGCGTCAGCTTCCTGCGAATGGAACAGACCGACCAGGTGGTGCCGTGGATTGAAGCGGCCGTCAACGGCCTGCTGCTCGGCCAGTACGATACCGGCCAGTACAAGACGGAGGAGAAAAAGCCTCAGCCCTTGTTCACCGACGGAGCGGAACTGGGCATCTACACCACCGTGGATGTGGCCGCGGCGGTGGAAAAAGCGAGGGCCGTCGCCGAAACCCAACTCCGCCTGCTCGACCTGGTCAACGCCCCCGCCAACAAGAAAATGCCCCGGACACTGGCCGAGTGGGCCCTGGAATCGGGTGACCGGTACGGCTATTCGGTCGAGGTTTTCGACGGGGATCAGTTGAAGGAGTTGGGCCTGCACGCCCTGCTCGCCGTGAGCCAGGGCAGCGAATCCCCCCCGGCCTTTCTGGTGATGGAATACACTCCCGCCGACGCCACGGCCGGCACCCTCCATAAGGTTGGTCTGGTGGGCAAGGGCGTTACCTTCGACACGGGGGGCATTTCCATCAAGGAATCGGCTCATATGCACATGATGAAGAGCGACATGGCCGGGGCCGCCGCCGTACTGGGAGCGATGGAACTGGCAGCCCGGCTGCGGTTGCCAGTGCACCTGATCGGGGTCATTCCCGCCACCGAGAACAGCGTGGATGCCAAATCCACCAAGCCGGGCGACGTCATCGGTTCGTACTTGGGCAAAACCATTGAAGTGATTGACACCGACGCGGAAGGTCGGCTCATTCTGGCCGACGCCCTGGCCTACCTGAACCGCAACTACCAGCCGGAGGTGATCATCGACCTGGCCACGCTCACGGGCAGCGTGATCGGCACGCTGGGCTACCACGCCGCCGGGTTGTTTACCCACAACGACGAGCTGGCCGCCGAACTCACCCGGGCCGCCGACCAGACCGGAGAGCGGGTCTGGCGATTGCCGCTGTGGGATGTCTACGAGGAGGACCTGCATTCGGACGTGGCCGACCTGAAAAACTACGGCGGCAAACCCGTGGCTGGTGCCATCAGCGGTGCCAAGTTCCTGGAAGTCTTCACCGAAAACCACCCCCGCTGGGCGCACCTCGACGTGGCGGGCGTTGCCTTCACCGATTCGGAGTTTTCCAAGATGCGCAGTGCCACCGCCTACGGGGTGCGGCTGCTGGTGGAGTACCTGTCGCGGCTGTGAAAGTTGTCGGTTGATGGGTTGCAGGTTACAAGTTGCCGGTCTGCCTTCGCAGCGCTACTTCGTAGGGTTGCAAGAATGGGTAAAGTTGAATTTTTAAATTCCAATTCCTATATTCCAACTTGCAACCCTACGAAGGCAGCCCGGTAACCTGTAACTTACAACCTTTCCATGAAGACCCTCTCCTTCCTCTGCATCGCCTCTTATTTTAAGGGTCAGGATTTTCTGCGCTCCCTTAAGCGCGAGGGTTGCCTCGTTTACCTGGTTACGGCCAAGGGCCTCGAAGGGAAAGCTTGGCCTTGGGAAGCCATTGACGAAACGTTTTACGTGGAGGAAACGGCCCGGGGTCAGTGGGACTTGGACCAGGTGGCAACCGGGCTGGCGTACGTGATGCGCCACCGTCGGATCGACCGCATCGCCGCCCTCGACGACTTTGACGTGGAGAAGGCAACCTTTTTACGCGAGCATTTCCGCATTCCTGGCATGGGACAAACCACCGGCCGGTATTTTCGCGATAAGCTGGCCATGCGCATGAAGGCGACGGAAGCGGGCATTCGCGTACCGTCTTTCAGTGCGCTTTTCCACGATGCCGACATTCACGACTTTACGCAACGCGTTGCCCCGCCCTGGGTGGTGAAACCCCGTACCGAAGCGTCGGCCGCCGGTATTCAGAAAGTGCATTCGGCCGAAGAACTCTGGCCGGTGCTGGAGAAGTTGGGCGACGAACGTCACTGGTACCTCATCGAACAGTTCAAGCCCGGCGACGTCTACCACGTGGACGGCCTTTCGATGGATAACCAAATTCTCTTTTCGCGCGCGTCGCAGTACCTGAGCACCCCGATGGAAGTGGCGCACGGCGGCGGCATCTTCCGTTCGTGCACCGCGGCATTCGGCTCCCGGGAGGACAAGGCCCTGCAGAAACTGAACGCCGCGGTGATGAAAGCGTTTCACATGCGGTACAGCGCTTTCCATTCGGAGTACATTCAGTCGAAGGAAGACGGTCAGTTTTACTTCCTGGAAACGGCTTCGCGGGTGGGAGGAGCCAACCTGGCCGAGATGGTGGAGTTTTCGAGTGGCATTAACCTGTGGGGCGAGTGGGCGCGCATTGAGGTGGCGGTGGCGCGGGGGGCACCGTACCAGTTGCCGCCCGTCCGCCACGACTGCGCGGGCATCGTAATTTCGCTCTGCCGTCACCCGCAACCTGACTACGCTCTCTTTACCGACGAGGAAGTGGTCTGGAAGCTGAACCTGGACCATCACATCGGGTTCATTTTTCGAAGCGGCCAACGCGAGCGGGTAACCGAACTCCTCGACCAGTACACCCGGCGCATCCAAACTGACTTCCACGCCAGCGCACCCGCCCGGGAAAAGTCGTCCTAGCCGATTCTTTGCCGGTATCGCACCCAATGCGTAACATTGCACTTCCCAAAGCACCCGATTCGCCGGGAATCGTTGGGATCCTCTTATTACGGGGCCCTTAGCTCAGACGGTTAGAGCAGCTGACTCATAATCAGCGGGTCGTTGGTTCGATACCAACAGGGCCCACTTGATAACCAAGCACTTACGAGACTTTTTTCGTAAGTGCTTTTTGTTTGTGCATTACTTTGTGCGTTACATTCTGAGAGGTTCATCTTTTTGTTGGGGTGCCGGAGGGGTCAATACGGTGCTTCCATTAAAACTTCCGTCTCCAGCTTGAGGTTTTCATTACAAATGGACGGAAAATAGCGGTTTGCTAATTAGCGCTTATCGGGAGGTTGCCGTAAAGCTCGTAGCCCATTCTACGGATAAGTCAATTTCGGAAGACGCAAAAAACGGCATTTGCTTTCCGGTGAGCGTATCCGCTTTGTTGATATAAATGCTGTCAATCTTGTAAGCTCCGCGAATAATGGCAAGGTCGATATCTTTAATATGGCCATAATAGCCGTTCATGCCGGCCAAACTTTTATTGGCGAAATGCAATACTACATACGGAAGTATCAGCCTGATGACAACAATCAGAATGACTACGGCCAGGAAAAATTTACCAGCTTTTCTTTTTCTTGATGACTTGTGTGCGGGAGAATCAGTTGCAATATTGTAATTGTTAATGATATTTAAAGGTGCTGGAATTTCTAAACAATCATACCACAGTAGTCTAAAGCTTTTTTTTCTGATGATTTAAGGGTTGTTAATGGAAAGTGAAAATCTTTTTTGGAAAAAAATCCCAGATTTTGTCCACTCCCGGCCTTCCCGATCGTCATTCGTTTTTAACCTGTAAACATTCCTGTAATGAAAGACTTCTTATTAATTTTCAGATCCCCGGAACATGACGGACCATCGGCATCGCCGGAAGAAATGCAGGCGAACATGAAACTGTGGATGGACTGGTTTGGAAGCATTGCCGCTCAAAACAAGCTGTCCAATCGTGGAAACCGGCTGGTTCATGACGGAAAAGTGGTACGCCCGGGTCAGGTGATCACCGACGGTCCGTATACCGAAATCAAAGAATCGATCGGCGGCTACACCATTGTAAAAGCCGAATCTTTGGAAGAAGCTGCGGCCATTGCCAGTAGCTGTCCCATCCTGCTCGACGGCGGAAATGTAGAAGTCAGAGAAATTGCAGTTTAAATGAGCGAACCAGACCTGATACCTCATCTTTTCAGAACAGAATACGGGAAAATCACAGCCATTCTCTCGAAACGGTTCGGTCTGGAACACATTGAAATTGCGCAGGATATTGCGAGTGATACCTTTTTGCAGGCTTCGGAAACATGGGGGATAAAAGGATTTCCGGAAAATCCCACGGCCTGGCTATATGCCGTCGCTAAAAACAAGGCAAAGGATTACCTCAAACGCAATACCCTTTTCGATGAGAAAATTGCGCAGCAGATTACGTATGAGCAAAATGGTGTAGAAAATTCCGGTGCCGGGATCGACATTGATCTTTCGGACCGGAACATCACCGACAGTCAGTTACAGATGATGTTTGCGATCTGTCACCCGTCCATTCCGGCGGAGGCGCAGATCGGACTGTCACTCAACATCCTTTGCGGTTTTGGTATAAATGAAATCGCAGCTGCGTTTTTAACCAACGAAGAAACCATTAACAAACGCCTTTTTCGTGCCCGGGAAAAGCTGCGTTCGAATCAAGTGAAAATTGAATTTCCGGAGGCTGCCGAAATTCAGAACCGCCTGGAAAATGTGCTAACCACACTATATCTGCTTTTTAATGAAGGTTATTATGCTTCCGGATGCACTGTAACACTGCGCAAGGATGTTTGCCTCGAAGCTGTCCGACTCACAAATTTGCTTCTGGAAAGTAAGCTCACGAGCCAGCCGCCCGTCTATGCATTGCTTGCATTAATGTGTTTCCATGCCTCCCGGTTCGAAGCCCGGATCGATTCCGAAGGAGAAACGGTGCTGTATGAAGATCAGGATGAAAAGCTCTGGGACGAAGACCTGATCCGCCAAGGCGAGCATTTTCTGAACCAGTCTTCATCGGGGAATATGCTATCAAAATATCACCTGGAAGCTGGGATCGCGTATTTTCATACCATTAAAAATGATACAAAGGAAAAGTGGGAAAGCATTCTGCAACTCTACAATCAATTGCTGATCATCGAATATTCACCGATGGCCGCATTAAACCGAACTTACGCGTTGTCGAAAGCAAACGGGAAAGAAATCGCGATCCAGGAAGCAGAGAAACTGAATCTCACTGCCCACCATTTATACCATGCATTATTAAGTGAATTGTACACGGGCATCGACAATGAAAAAGCGGTAAATCATTTCAAAACTTCGCTGGATCTGACAAATTCCAAAGCAGATCAGAAGGTGATTGTAAAGAAGCTTTCAGCTATGGGTTAAATTAAAAGAACGGAGAAAAACCGTCACGACTTTGATGTACTTATTTTCTACTGTGCAGACCGCCATCTACTTAATTCTAAGGCGTAATACGGCATTAATGATCTTACTTATTGTTTCTCAAATAAACATGTAAGTCTCGAAATGACAATTAATACTGAGCGTACATTCTTAATAACTATCCAATGCTTGAAATATCATGGTAGATGTCTGAGAATCAAATAGACAGGTTGTTGCTAAAATTATTTTGCCACAGAAAACCCGTGGCGCTTTTAGCACTTTCTTTTAATTTAACCCAACTGTGGGCATTCCGTTTGAAAACATCACGGACGAGCACTTTGACGCGCTGTTCAACACCAACGTCCGAGGACTAATTTATGCTTCACAAGAGGCTATCCGATATTTTGGCAAACAAGGTGGGCAAATAATCAATCTCTCGTCAGTAGTGGGTAACCGGCCTGCTCCCTATTAGGCCATCTACGGGGCGACCAAAGCGGCTGTAGACTCATTGACCAAAAGCTTCGCGGCCGAGTTGGGCCCGCGCCATATCCGTGTCAATGCCGTAGCGCCAAGCCTGACCGAAACCGATATGATTGCAGGAATGCCGA
>JACMKY010000435.1 GCA_014379925.1 Cytophagales bacterium
CCGCTTAATGCATATAAATACTATATTTACCCAGTATAAATACTTAACGGCGTTTCGTAGTCATGGCCCATCAGCGCTGAAAAAAGGCTTTTTCCGATCCAGAAAGGGCTTTTTCTGCGCAATCAGTCCGTGTAGCCGCCTAACAATTAGTTACCAACCAGGTTCTGGCACGGATGCGGGCAGTGTCTTTTCGTAAAGTACCCATCCCCAGTAACCCACCTCGTTTATCGGCGCGGCGTGCTGCCCAGGCGCGTTGGCTATTTCCCGGTGGAGCCCGGTTCTATTCTACCCGTATGACTACCCAACTCACATTCATTTCCCGAACCCGCCAACGGAAAACGGTGGGGCAGGATGATCCATGCGCTGTCGATCTGAAAGTTACCCCCTTCCAACAACACGTCGTTGGCATCGGTGCCTCGGCCGGAGGCATTGAAGCCATTTACGCCTTTTTTGACCACACGCCCCCCGGCCAGGTTTCCTACGTGGTGGTTCAGCATCTGTCGCCCAATCACCAGAGCCGGCTGGCCGAATTGATGGCTAAACACAGCCGCTTGGCCATCTGCGTGGCCGAAAACAACATGCGGGTGGAAGCCAACAAGGTGTACGTGATCCCCCACCAGGCGTTCATGACCATTCGGGCGGGCAAACTCCGGCTGACCGAAAAACGGGGCCGGGAAGGCCCGCACCTCACCGTCAACGTTTTCCTGACCTCGCTGGCGGCCGATCTGAAAGAGAAAGCCATTGGCGTTATCCTCTCGGGCACGGGAACCGACGGTGGCCAGGGGGTGGAAGCCATCAAAAAGGCCGGCGGGATGGTGATCGTGCAAGACCCGGCCACGGCCGCCTACGCCGGGATGCCCGACCACGCCCTGGCCACGGGCCTGGCCGACGCGGTGCTGTCTCCGCAGGCCATGCCCGCCGCCATCCAGGCGTACGTCCACGCGTCGCCGGGTAGTCTTCTGGTCCGGGTCCAACCCAATAAAGAGGAGGAAAGCGACCTGGTGGCCATTCTCAACCTCATGAAAAACCAGTTGCCCCTGGATTTCTCCGAGTACAAGCGAGCCACCATCTTCCGCCGGATTCGCAAACGAATGTCCCATTGCGGCGTGAGTCATTCGGGGGAGTACCTGGCCCTGCTGGCCGACAATCCCGCCGAATTGGAAGCCCTGGCCAAAAATTTCCTGATCAGCGTGACGTCGTTTTTTCGCGACCCGAAAGCCTTTGAAATGCTCGAGCGGGAAGTGATACCCGCCATCATGAACCGGTCCGTCCCGGACCACTCCCCAAAACGGGATGCCGCCCCGGTGAAAATCTGGGTAGCGGGCTGCGCCACCGGCGAGGAGGCTTATTCGGTGGCCATGCTGGTGGAGGAATACCTGGATAAAACGCTGCCCGCCGACGCCTCGCCTGAAAACGGGAATCCGCAGCGCGTCAAGATCTTCGCTACGGACCTCGACCAGGCGGCCCTCACGGTAGCCGCCCGGGGAATTTACCCGGGCGACATCGAACGGGAGGTGACACCGGAAAGGCTGGCGCGCTTCTTCCTCCGGGAAGGGGAGGGCTACCGGGTGAAACCCTCCCTGCGGAAACTGGTTATTTTCGCCGGCCACAACCTGGGGCGCAACCCACCCTACTGCCACGTGGACCTGATTTCCTGCCGCAACCTGTTGATTTACCTCAATCCGGCTCTGCAGGAGAGGATCTTCTCGATGCTGCACTTCGGCCTGCGAACGGGCGGGTACCTTTTCCTGGGCGCCAGCGAGCATGCCGAAGTGCTCAAGTCCCACCTGCGGAAAATCAGTGCCCGCTGGAAAATCTACCAGAAAACCGATGATTCGCGTAAGGTGATCAAAGACCACATTTCCCTGCCGCTCGCCGGAGAAAACCTGGGGATTGCCGTTCCGGCGGTCCAGGCCGCCGAGCCTTTCACCCGCCGAAGCAACCTGGCCGAAGCCGTGGCCCAGGCCCTGGTGCGCGAACACGGGCAGGCGGGCGTGGTGGTGGATGAAGACCTGCGGGTGGTGCAGTCCTTTGGGGAGTTGAGTCCCTACGTGCTGCCCAAGGTATTCAACCTGAATCTGCCGGAACTGCTCTCCGAGCCGCTGGCACGGACCTTCGGGGCGGCGGCCCAGCGGGCCATCAGGCTGGGAGAGCGGGTGGTGGTGAGGGGAATTGACCTGCCCACGGCCACCGGCGGCGGATTCGTTACCCTGCTGGTCAAGCCCCTCACCGAGGACAAACACCAGCCGTTGCGACTGCTGGTGTTGTTTAGCCAGGATCAAGAAGAACCGGCCGGGGAGCGGACTGCGGAATGGTTCGATGACGGCGAGCACACCCGGCAGTACGTCCAGGGGCTGGTGGAGGAACTGCGGGAAGCCCGGGATGGCCTGCAGTCCGCCCGCGAGGAAATGGCATCATCCCAGGAAAATATGCTCTCCTTCAACGAAGAACTACTCTCGGCCAACGAGGAGATGCAGAGCGGCAATGAGGAACTCCAGTCCCTCAACGAGGAGTTGCAAACCGTCAACGCCGAGTACCAATTGAAAATCCGGGAACTCACCGAACTCAACGACGATCTGAACAACTACTTCCGCAGCAACGTGAGCGGGCAGCTGTTTGTCGACCAGGCCCTGCGGCTAAAAAAGTTCTCCCCGGCCGCCGTTCAGCACGTCAACCTCACGGAGGGTGACATCGGCCGGCCCCTGCACCACCTGACCACCAACATCCGCTTCGACACCCTGGTGGATGATGTCCAGCAAGTCATCGACCACGGCCAACCCGTTACCAAGGAAGTGCAGGCCACCAATGGCCGCTGGTACCAGGTGACGGTGATCAGCTACCTGCGGCAGGCCGACCCCCGCCCAACCGGGGCGATGGTGACTTTCTACGACATCACCGACCTGGTGCTGGGGCGCCGGAAAATCGAAGAAAGTGCGGCGGAGACGCGGCTGATCCTGGAAGCCATGCCCCAGATTACCATTGCCGCTTTCCCGGACGGCCGGATCGAGTATTTCAACCAGCGCTGGTACGACTATTCGAGGATGACGCCGGAAGAGAGTCCCTACTTGGGCTCGCTGCCGGCGCTGCATCCCGAAGACACCCAGGAAGTGGCCTCCCGCTGGCAACATTCCCTGGCCACGGGGGGGCTGTTCGAATCCGAGTTTCGCCTCCGGCGGGGGGTGGACGGGGCTTACCGCTGGCACCTGACGCGGGCCTTGCCCATCCGGAACGCCGACGGGAAGATTACCAAGTGGGTGAGCACCACCACCGATATCCACGATCAGCGGACGCTGCTGGAAGCGATCGAGCTGGCCCGGCAGCAGTTGATCACCACCAATGAGGACCTCAACCGCACCAACGTGGACCTGGATAATTTCGTCTACGCGGCCTCCCACGACCTGCGATCCCCCATCACGACCCTGCAGGGATTGATGAATCTGCTCTCCCAAGGATTGGTGGGTCAGTTGGACGAAGAGACGGGAAAAATCCTGGGGATGGCCGAGACCTCCATCGCCAAACTACTGGGCGTGATTGATGACCTGACTGATATTGCCAAAGTGCAGCGGAACGCCGAGGTAGAAAAAGAGCCGGTTGCCTTTCAGGATTTACTCGATGAAGTCCTGGCCGACCTCGGCGAGCCCATCGCGGCCTCCCAGGCCCGCCTCCGCCTGCACATTGAAACCCAACACCTGCTCTACGCCCGCAAGAACCTGCGCAGCATCCTCTATAACCTGCTGAGCAACGCCATCAAGTACCGCTCCCACAAGCGGGTGCCGGAAGTGCACCTGACTTTCCGAACGATGGCCGGAAAGCCGGTGCTGACGGTGGCCGACAATGGCCTGGGGCTGAAACCGGAGCAACTGGCCAGGCTCTTTTCCCTTTACAAACGCTTTCACAACCACGTGGAGGGTACCGGCATCGGCCTCTACATGGTCAAGCGCATCGTCGACAACAACGGGGGCCGCATCGAAGTGACCAGCCAGGAAGGGCAAGGAACCACCTTTACCGTCCACTTTGGTCCGGACCAGCCGTCGTAGGGCAGGGGTTATTCAAAGCGTTACCGAAAAACAAACCCGTTGGGAGCAATGCCCACGGGGAAGGAATCGAGGAAAAGAAAACGAATCGGCTGGGCATGGTCGGCCCGGATGGTGTCCAAAGGCATTCGACGCCGAAGAAAGTCGAAAGAACGAGCACGTTTTGGGACGTCGCGGAAACGTCGGCTGAACGCCAGGGTTAACCGTCCGCGAAAATCCCCGGCACCACTCCCGGTAGGAGCGTGGTGTGAGCGGGGGCGGTTGGTTGCCCTGGTTAATGGCGGTGCGTTTCCGGGTTGGCCCCGAAGGCTATTCTTCGCCTTTTCTCCGAAAGCTACGAATGAGAAATGGATTGGCAGGTCTCCTGGCTCTCTTCTTCTGCACCGCCTTCCCATCCGGATTCGGACAGTGGCGGGGGTTGGTGCAGAAACCTATGGGCGGCATTTCGCCGAAGATGACAGTTCCAGTCCGTTTCTTACTCTGCCCGACGCGAAAACTCTATCAACGGAACGGGAAAGAATAAAAACTTTCGCAGTGCGGATGAGCAGTCTACGCCGCTCACCCGTCCGGTACTGGCCGAAGCAGAATGAATAAATACGATGCAAACCCCTTTTTTATAGCTAGTTGTCATTCCAGGCATTTTTATTTTCAATCTACTCATCCCTGGAATGCAACGGTCAGACCGCTAAACCATCAAAAGTTACATTAATAAGAAAGCAACGGATATAGTCACAAAAGAGGATGAGTGATTCTTATTTAAACGGTTTACCCGCTGATGTTATCGCAACTCGTTTACGTGTCTAACCGCCAGGTCACTTGCCCGGAGGCGGAGATTGAAAAGATTCTGGCCTCCTGCCGGAAAAAAAATGCTTCCCTGGACATCACCGGGGTGCTGCTTTATTCGCCCACCCGGTTTATCCAGTACCTGGAGGGGGATGCCAAAGAGATCCTTCGCCTCTACGACCGGATTAAAACGGATCCTCGCCACCGGCAGGTGCGCCTGGTTTCCTACGGCAGCATCCAAAATCGGGCCTTCCCCAGCTGGCAAATGGCCACCAAGGAAATCTCCCAAATCGAGTTGACCTTCCGAACCAACGTCAGTTCCCCGGACCGGCAGACCTTCAAACGCTTGCTAAGCGGGCAGGAGCAATCGGGTTCCCAAGTGCAGCTGCTGCTCAAGAAATTCTTTACTTCCTAGCCGGAGAAGGGGTAAGGGTGAGGGAGGTGATTCACGCCGTCTTTCTTTCGCAAAGTAGCCGGGGCCGCCCTTTCCGCAATCCAATGACTCACTCTCGGGTATAACTAAAAAAAGCGACCAAATTCGTCACGGCTCGGCTGTAGCTTCGTGGAGTCCGTCGTTGGGCCAACCTACTTATCGTGGCCCTACTCGACCCTATATAGTAGTGGGTTGGTCGATGGATTCCAGTATGGAAACAGCATCGGTGATCAATGCTTTACAGATGGCTTTACGGGCAAGAAAACCACCCAAGGGATTACGCCACTACTCTGACCTTACGAAGTAACGCTGCGTTCGCTGTACTGCCCCCGTTCACTCTCGCTCTCGTCAAAACGTACTATCAGTGACGCCTTAACGAAGGCGGCAGCGCCTTCTCCTGCCTCAAAGAATTGCCTCAGCGCCAACTTCAACCCCGGCCGCCACGCTGCCTGAGACTACCGCACCTCGCACCAAGTTGCACAGGACTCGCAAATCTGCCTACCTTGGCTCCTGGCCGGTTGCTGCTGAATTACTTCAGTTGACTAACTTTCTGCTAATCACCCGAACAGTTATCGGATACGGGAGTACTTTGCGTTGTAAATTATAGTCCATTCTTCAAGATATGAACTTCCTTCAGTTCGCTCCTTCCGCTATTCTGAGGCCCTACGTAAAGCAGTACTTTTTTTTTCAATCGAATTTAGAACGTGCATTTGAGGACATCGTTTTCCCGAGCGGCGACATGGAGGTGATATTCAACCTTGGGGATGATACATGGGAAACCTTCGGTGAAAACAGATTCCGTAAAACTCCTCCGGTTGAGCTATGGGGCCAGATTACCCGGCCCTTAGCCATTCGGTTGGCGGGCCAACAGACCCTGCTCGGCATTAAATTCTTCACGCATTCCGCCGCTTATTTCTTCGATGAAGGCCTTAATGAATTCAATAATCGGGTGTATGACTTGCACGAGGTACTAGGCCACTCGGTCAAGATTCTGCATTCCCGACTTCTCGAGGCGCGGGAAACGAAAGCGCGGATTACGCTTATTGAGCAATTCTTGCTCAAAAGGCTACTCAGGCGCAATAAAAAGACCACCACCATTGACCGGGTGGGCAGCATGCTAAACAGCATTGAAAATACGGAAACCAAGCATCCTGTCTCAGTCGAACATAGTCTTGGCCTGGTTGCTTCACAGCATGGCATCACCCCCCGCTACCTGCACAAGCTAGTCCAGCAGCACACGGGTCTTTCGCCCAGGGAATTCAAAAAAATCAGGCGATTCCAATCCAGCCTGCGGTTAATTGCAGCGCATAAGCAGCCGTTGACAACCATCGCGCACGAGTGCGGCTATTTCGACCAGTCCCACTTCATCCGAGACTTCAAATCTTTTACGGGGCTTACGCCCTCGGCTTACGTGGAGTCAGGATTACTGATCAATAAATTTTTTATCGACTGATTCCACTTTGTTCCGATTCGTACAATTACTCAACTTGGCCAGGAAGTAAGTTTGCACCACATTTTCTGTCAAACGCCTCGTCCTCTAACCGACATGACTTCCTTTGAAACATTTGCCAACCTGCACCGAAATCCTAAGCCGCTGCTCCTGGGAAACATATGGGACGTAAACAGCGCCAAGCTATTGCAGGCCAGTGGCTACGAGGCGATTGGGGTATCCAGCCAGGCGGTGGCCAACTCGTTTGGGTACGAAGACGGAGAAAACATGCCGTTTGAGCTGCTGCAGCAGCTGGCCAAGCGCGTGGCACAAGTGGTGCGCATTCCCTTTACCGTTGATTTAGAGGGCGGGTATAGCCGCACCGTTGCCGGCATTAGCGAGAATATCAAAAAACTGCACGATGTGGGGGTAGTGGGGATCAATCTGGAAGACAGCCTGGTCGGCCAGACTCGTCGGTTGCAGGCACCGGACGATTTTCAGCACCTTCTGCTAGGGATAGCCGAGAATCTGCGGCGCAGTAACGTGAAGGTTTTCCTTAACATCCGGACCGACGGCTTCCTGTTGGGCTTGCCCACGGCGCTGGCCGAAACCCTGAAGCGAATCAACGCCTACGAGAACTCGGGCGCGGACGGCATTTTCGTACCGTGCATCATCCAGGCCACCGACATCGCGGCAGTGGTACAAGCCACCCTGCTTCCAGTCAATGTCATGTGCATGCCCGGACTGCCGGATTTCGCCGAGCTAACGGTGCTGGGAGTCAAGCGAATCAGCCTGGGGTCCTTCCTTTTCAGCAAGGTCAGCGGCTACGCTAGCCAGCTGGCCCAGCAAGTCATTGCCGACCAGAACTTCTCGTCAATTCTCGCCTGAGCTGCCCACGACCATCCGTCTAGCGCGGAGCCTGAGCAAGCCGCTTATTTTAGAGGAAAACCTGCTCGCCGAGCGTTGCCGCTGGCTGTTTGAATCCGCGCCCAACGAGGAAAAGGCTTCAACTACCATTCACCTGACGCTACCTCGAATTTAGCGGTGCTGGTTCCGGCGCGGACGCCACTTTCAATGCAGTTAGAAACCGAGGTGAAGGAATATTTCGAAGGAACCCGGAAGGTATTCACTGTCCCGCGACAAGAAAAAGTGGCTGCTCCATTTGGAGCGAAGCCACTCCGCTACCCCAGCACCGGAAAAAATCGATACCTTGCCCGCCAAACCCAACCGCAATGAACCGACTCGTTTTCCTGGCCACCGTGATCGTTGCCGGCCAGTTGACGGGCTGCAGCTTTCTGCGCCTGGAAGCGCCCGACCCGCCGTTCAACCAGGGCGTACTCATCCTGCAAAGCAACAGCCTCAGCTACCTCGATACGGCGACCCAGCGCGTGATCAACAACGTTTTCCTGCTGCAAAACCGGGAGCCCCTGGGAGCAGACGCGCATTCCCTGCGCCTGCACAGCGGGCGGGGATACGCGGTGTTGAGTCGGGAAAACCGGCTCCGGGTGTTCGACGCCCGGAGCCTGGGCGGGATCGGATTCATCGGCGGGTTGGAAAATTGCCGGTTTCTGGCGGGCGTGGACGCCGCCAAGGCTTACGTTACCTGCTGGGGCAACGCCGGCAAAGCCTCGGTGGCCGTAGTGGACCTGGCCAGCCGGCAAGTCACCCGCCAAATCCCGGTGGCCGGGCAACCGGAAAGGGTGCTGGTCGACGAGCAGGGCGCCTACGCCTACGTGGCCCACGCGGCGGGCAACACGCTCACCGTGCTCGACCAGCAGACGGACGCCGTGGCCGCCGTGCTGCCCGTGGCCGACCATCCGGCGGGCCTGGTGCTGGACCGGAACCGGAACCTGTGGGTGTTGTGCAGCGGTAGACCCGCCGACGGAGACGACCCCGGCACGGCGGGCCAGCTGATCCGGTTCAGCCCGTCCGACCTCCGCGAGCAGATCCGGCTGAACATCAAGCCGGTGGCCAACGCCCGACCCGCCAACCTGGCCATCAACCGGGCCGGCAACCGGCTGTACTACACGCAGGGAAAAAACCTCTACCGGCTACCCATCACCGCCACGCCGGACAGCATTCCAACCAACATCCTCGTCAAGGAAATGGGTTGGATGGACATCGATCCCGCGTCGGACGTGCTCTACGGCAGCCCGGTCGGCGACCGGCCGTACACCTACCGGTACCCCCTGGCGGCCGCCCGCCTGGACTCCTTTCCGGTCGTGTCCAGACCAATTGCCGTCGCTTTTCACCCCGAACAATAGGCCCGGGCCGACCGGTGCCGCCGCCGGCCGGTGTTCCACGTGGATTAAACGAATTCAACCCACCAACGGCGGAGTGCCGCCCAGCCGACCGCTTGATCAACTACAACCCGAAGGATTGGTTTTCCCTCATTTTCCGCTTCCACCGGAGCGACACCTTCCGCGTGCTCTGGCCCGCCATGCTCTGCATCGGTCTCTACGCGGGTTTGGTGGCCTACCTGGAAATGGCGGTGTGGGAACCCCCGCGGAAGTCCTCCTCGGTGATGCATTCCCTGCTGGGGTTCGTCATTTCGTTGATGCTGGTTTTCCGCACCAACACGGCCTACGAACGCTGGTCGGAGGGGAGGAAGCTCTGGGGAACCCTGGTCAACTGCAGCCGCAACCTGGTGATGCAGACGCGGGCCTTCGTGCCGCCCGCCCAACGGACGTCCCACCACTACGTGGCCACGCTGGTGGGCAACTACGCCTACGCCCTCAAGAACCACCTGCGCGACCGCCCGGATCCCGGGGAGTTGGAAGCCGACGGCCCTTTCCAGCCGCGGGAAACGGACGCCCCACCGCACTGGCCCAATTACCTCGCCCACTGCCTCTACCGGGAACTGGCCCGGCTGCACCAGCAAGGGCACCTGGGGGACGCCCAACTGCTGGTACTCAACGGGGAACTGCGGCAGTTCACCGATGTGTGCGGGGCCTGCGAACGGATCAAGCGCACGCCCATCCCGTACTCGTACAGCCTTTTCCTGAAAAAATTTCTCTTCGTCTACGTGATGACCATGCCCTTCGGGTTCATCTACGACTTCGGCTACTGGATCACCCTGATCGTGGTGTTCGTCTTCTACGTGCTGGCCAGCCTGGAACTGATCGCCGAAGAGATCGAACAGCCCTTCGGCCGGGACCAGAACGACCTGCCCCTGGATGAATTGGCGGCCAACATCCGCCGCAACGCCCGGGAACTGAGTTCGGTGGACGGAGAATGACGACCACGGGTCACGGATTTGTTGAAACGCTGCGTACTTCAGCGGCACGAGGCCCTTCAACCGCAGGCACACCAGCCGCTTTAGAAATTGAAGCGTACAAGGTAGAAAAAGCCGTTTCTAATTTCTAAGTGAATTTTCTTCTTATAACTCAGTCCTCCTCCCAATAAGAGTCCTCCCGATCCTTTGCTCACATTAAAGGCGACCCCCCCTAGCAAGTAGGGCTGCAATCTTCTTTTTCCAAAATATCCTCCTCCCAGTACGTTGCAGACAACAGCTTCCTTGGGAATCTCATTGGGAATATTTATAACCGGGCCTACTTCTGCCAGTGCAAATGCCCGGTACAGACTTTTAGGCAAGCTCAGGCGGAAACCGATCAAAGCCAGGACA
>JACMKY010000436.1 GCA_014379925.1 Cytophagales bacterium
TGTTCACTTTCTGTAAGCTGACTGTGCGTGGTGCTGGCGGGGTGAATGGCGAGACTCTTGGCATCGCCGACATTGGCTAGGTGGCTGAATAGTTGCAAACTGTTAATGAATTTACGACCTGCATCAATACCCCCTTTAATGCCAAACCCTAGAATTGCGCCCGCGCCTTTGGGCAGATATTTCTTGCTCATGGCATGGTCAGGATGGCTGGCGAGACCAGGGTAGGTAACCCAACTGACCTTTTCATGGCCTTCCAAGAACTCAGCAACTGCTTGCGCGTTTTGCCCCTGGCGTTCCATGCGGAGGCTGAGGGTTTCTAGCCCTTGCAGGAATAGCCATGAGTTCATGGGGGTTTGGCTCGCGCCAATATCCCGTAAGGTTTGGACACGGGCTTTCAAAATGAAGGCGGGCGCCCCCAAATCGGCATAAACCAAGCCATGATAACTGCCGTCGGGTTCAGTGAAATTGGCAAAACGGCCACTGCCGCGCCAGTCAAAATTACCCGCGTCCACAATCATGCCGCCAATGGAGGTGCCATGCCCGCCGATAAATTTGGTGGTGGAGTGAACCACGATATTCGCGCCCCACTCAAATGGGCGGCAGAGATAAGGCGTAGCAAAGGTGTTATCAATCATTAACGGGATTTTGTACTCTTGGGCAATGGACGCGACAGCCTCAAAAGGAAATACATTGATACGTGGATTACCCAAAGTTTCACCGTAGAGAATTTTGGTATTAGGGCGAATGGCCTTACGGAAATTGTCGGGGTCGTTGGGGTCAACAAAGGTGACCTCAATACCGAGGCGGGGGAAGGTGTAATTAAATTGGTTATAGGTGCCACCATAAAGCGTGGAGGCGGAGACGATATGGTCGCCTGCACCACACAGGGTTAAAATCGCCATCGTTTGGGCGGCATGGCCTGAACTCGCGGCCAATGCGCCGACTCCACCTTCCAAATCGGCTAGGCGTTGTTCAAACACATCGGTGGTCGGGTTCATAATGCGGGTGTAGATGTTGCCAAACTCCTTCAAAGCAAAAAGGTTGGCGCCGTGGGCGGCGTCCTTGAACGTGTAGGACGTGGTTTGATAGATGGGGACGGCGCGGGCGTTGGTCGCTGAATCGGCTTCCTGGCCGGCGTGCAGTTGCAGGGTTTCGAAATGAGGGGCTTGTGCCATGGTAAGTGATGAAAAATTAGTGGAAATGAATTGGTTGAACACAATGGTTAAACGAACGACAGGATCACCCGCGGTGGATTCACTGAAACGGATAAAGGACGGTCTGGTGCAGCAAGCTATCCCGGGTAACGGGGACAATCTCCTTCCGTTTCAGCAAGAAACCAGCGTGAATCAAATCAGCGACCACCGCAACAACTGCGCATTTCTTCGGAAAAGATGGGGCAAACGGAAGAAACCAGGGAAGCGAAAGGGTGGTTTGCCCAGTGACCGGGCCGGAATACGGAATTTGAACGGATCATGGGGATAAGGTCATTCATATTTCCTAAATGTCTTTAGGTAGGAATTAGCACCTTGCCGCCGTTGGGCAGGTTGCCTGAAGTTCACGGAGCCTATTCTCTCCCTTCATCGGTATAAATCATCCGGACGGCATCGGCCGCGGTCATCCGGAGGTTCCTAATTTGGTGGCAACAATATTACGGGAATCCAATTACTTCCGCAATCCTTCGGACTATTTTATTCAAGCCTTATGATTAACAAGGGATTGCTCCCCAACTTGCTGGATTATCCGAACGAATTCCCGGGTGAGTTGCTTTCTGGAAAACCGCGTTTCCGCCAGGGTCCGGGCGTTTCGCTGGTAGGCCACCAGCCGGGATGGGTCCCGTAGGAAAGGTTCGATTTGCGCGTAAAACGTTTCGGGTTCGGCTGGATTCACGTACCGGCCGCACTGCTCCCGCTCCACCAACTCCCTGATCCAACCCCCGAAATTCACGAGGCAGGGTTTTCCCGCGGCCAGCGCATCAAAGAATTTGTTGGGACTGCCCGTGGCCAGCACCGGGACGGAAGCAAAGGAAATGTACACCGCGTCGGTTACGTTCAGGACGTCGCGCAGGGCGTATTTGTCCACGTGGGGCAGGAAGCGAAGGTTTTTGAGGGCGTACGCGGCCGCCAACCGTTGTAAATTGGGCAATTCCGCGCCTTTGCCCACGATCAGGAACGCGACGCTGTCCGTCACGGTCTGGCAGCTACGCGCCGCGGTCAGCAGGTATTCCAGGTGATTGGCCCGGCCGATGGTACCAAAATAGGTGACGACCAGTTTCCCGGCCACCCCGAAAGCGCTTGCCAAGGCGGGGTCTTTGTCTTCCATCCGAAAGAAGTCGCAATCGGCCACGTTGGGAATCAGGTGAATTTGCTTTCCCGGCACCACTTGCGCAATTCCATCGCGGATGCCCGGCGAAAGCGCCACGATGCTGGCTGCTTCCCGGTAAATCTGCTTCTCCAACGCGAAGAGCAGCCTTTTGAGCAGTCGGTTGCGGATCACGCCCAGCTGCACGGGAGCCAGGGGCCAGAGGTCACCCACCTCGAAGCAGTAAGGAATGCGCCCGAATCGCCGCAGTGCCAGCGCAATGAGGCCCGTGGTCAGGGGTGTGGAAACGGCGTAGCAAAGGTCAACGTCCGGAACGCGGCGGGCCGTCCGGTAAGCCAGGATCGCGAACTTCAGGAAGGCCCGGACCCGACCGTTGAATCCCTGGGCGTTGTCGTAGTACACCGGCAGGTAATGCACCCGAATGCCTTCCACGTTTTTGACTGCGTAGACTGGATGGTTGTGCCGGGTGATCAACTCCACCGATATCCCCGCGTCCACCAGCGCCTTGGCCAGGTAGTAGGAACGCGTGGAACCGCCTTCGGCCAGGGTGGAAAAGTGCTGGTGGATGTAGAGAACTTTCATCGGATCGACGGAAAGTGGCTGCCAAACCAGCGGGGCGTGATGATTCGGGGGTCTTTCCTCCGAAAATTTAATGCCGATTGGACGCCTCACCTGCCGGGCAAAAGTATATCTTTGTCAACCAACCTATCCAAACATAAGTCCACTTCAACTATGAACCAACATCAGCTCCGCAAAGAGAGCAACGCCCGCCGACCCGGCGTCTCTACCCTCAAAGAAGCCATCGGCGATCTGCTCAACGCCTACCAACTCCGGGGCAAGTTCAACGAAACGTACCTGGTCACTTACTGGGAAAGGTTGATGGGAACCGGCATCGCTTCCCGAACCAGTCGTATCTTCATCAACAACAAGAAACTGTACATCCAGATTGATTCGGCCCCGCTGAAAAACGAATTGGCGATGGCCAAGTCAAAACTCATTGACCTGCTGAACCGCGAAGTTGGGGAAGTAGTGGTGGAGGAAGTGATTTTCATGTGAAGAATCCGGTTACCTGCACCTACCAAGAAGCCTTCCGCAATACGAGCGGAAGGCTTCTTGGTGAGCGGGGTTCCGGAGTATGCTGGTCGAAGCCTGGGACACCGGCGTGTTTTGAGGGAGTTGGCGGGAAATAAAAAAACTGGTTTGCAACCAATGGCATTGAACACGGGTCATTGTGCCAACAACCCGTACACTACGCACCATGGGAAAGCACCTCTTGCTGTCGTGCTTGCTTGCCTTCACCGTGGCCTGTAAACAGAAAGCCGCCACGACCGCCTCTCCGGAAATCACTTTGCGTGTCAACTATTACAAGACCAGTTGTACGGGGGAGGGCATAAACGAGTGTTTGTTGGTTCAACAAGACCCTTTGATCGGAACGGATCAGTGGCAGTACTTCTACGCACCCATCGAGGGATTCGATTACCAGCCAGGATTCGTGTACGACCTGCGCGTACGAACCGAACAAGTCGAGAATCCGCCGCCGGATGCCTCCTCCCTGCGGTACATTCTGGTGAAGGTAGTATCGAAGGTGAAAAAGTAGGGAATTCTTAGCTTTGGGTGAAAAGTAAACGTAGATATTTTTAAGGTATTACATAGGAGCTCTTTCTATCAATTTCCTTCCTGCTTGACCCAATGATGAAAAAGCCCCTCCACGCAACGCGGAGGGGCTTTCTGGTACCAGGGACGGGAATCGAACCCGTACGGGCTTTTGGCCCACAAGATTTTAAGTCTGGCGTGTCTACCAGTTCCACCACCCCGGCATTGTTCAGTTGATGGTACGCTTCCTAAAGCAAAAAGCACCGTTGCCGGTGCTTCACGATCGGAGAGCGAAAGACGGGGTTCGAACCCGCGACCTCGACCTTGGCAAGGTCGCGCTCTACCAGCTGAGCTACTTTCGCGGAAAGTCCGGTGGTAAACCAGACAGCGGATGCAAAAATAGCCAAGCTTTCGAGACTTGCAAAGTCAAACCCGCTTTTTTCGCGTTCCTTTTCGACCGCGGCCCCGCCGTATTTTTCAATTTTCCCGACGATTAGCCTCCGCAAACCAAGTGAACCGACGGGCCCGTCGCCCCGCTGGTCCGCTGCCCATCAGCCCACTATGGGCAAGAAACCACGGTTGACCTTGTCTTGCCACCCACGCACCAGCGCTAAACAAAGCGGACGTTGAGGACGAAAACCAGCAGGAAGAACAGGTTCATGCAGACCGCCGAAATCAGGTTCATTCGCATGGCAGAACGAAAGTTTACCTGGCTCCGATCCCGGCGGACCCGGACGAACCAACCGAAAAAATACGCCAGAACGGGCAGCAACAGCAACTGAAACAGCAAAAAGAAAGGAAAGCCAGCGGACACGTAATAATGGAAGTACAGGAAAAACCCCGCGTTGACCAGCAAAAAGGCCGTCGCGGTAAAAACGAACGTCCCCTGGATGCCCAGCAGGCGGCTCAGCGTCAGGTCGCCCCGGCGGGCGTCTTCCTCGTGCTGGTAGATCTGGGTCATGGGATAGGCCGCCATCAGCCACAAGGTGCTCAGTCCGGCCGGAATCAGCACTTCCTCCCGCCACAACGCCCGCAGGGGTAAGTTGTTGATGGCTTGGTATACCATCAGGTACGTGAAGGCTCCCTGAAAAACGCCGGTCACCAGCCAGCTCCACACCGGGTACTTTTTAATTCGGATCTGGTCGTGGCTGTAGGCCTTGGATACGGCCCCGTAGACGAACAGGCCCAGCGCAAACTGCCACCCGATCAGCAGACCCAGCAGCAAAGCCACCAGGTCGAATAGCCAGGCGGCGTACAACAGGTTTCGGCCCACGGGCGGCGGGTGTTCCAGCCCGCCGATGCTGCCTTCGTCTTTGTCGTAATAGCTGTTGTAGGCGTTGCTGGCCGGGTACAGCAGCAGGTGCAGAATCAGGAAAACGCCCACGGTGACGCCCAACCCGGGCCGGGGGGACTGGCTCAACGCGAAGCAGAAAATGGGCATCAGAAAGAAAGAGAACGGAATGCGCAGGTGCAACCACACCGACTTGTCAAACCAATGAAACATATCCGTAGTTATTTGTTAACATTGGTTTCCGGTTGCTCAAATCCCGCGTTTACAGCAACATTTTCGGTGAAATGCCGTCCTCAGCAGTATTATTCCCCGGAGGCATTCCCGGCTGCCCGTACCCTTTATTTCGTATACCAATCCATGCCTTACATCAACGCCATCGGCACCGCTACGCCCCCGCATTGCCTCCCACAAACCCGGATTGCCCAATTCATGGCCGATGCCTTGCAGTTGCAGGATCACGACCGGCGCCGGTTGATGGCCTTGCACCGGGCCACGGGCATTCACCAGCGGTATTCAGTGCTGGCGGACTACGGTACGAATAACGGCAATTTTCTCTTTTTCCCCAACACCCCCGACCTGGAGCCGTTTCCTTCGGTGGCCACGCGGATGCAAGCCTATCACCAGCACGCCGCCCCGCTGGCGGCCCGGGCCGTAGACCGCTGCCTGCAGCAATACCCGGATTTCGATCTCAATGGGGTCACTCACCTGATCACTGTTAGTTGCACGGGCATGTACGCCCCCGGACTGGACATCGAGTTGGTGGAAATGCTGGGCCTGAAAACCCACGTCCAACGAACGGCCATCAACTTCATGGGCTGTTACGGCGCTTTCAACGGAATGAAGCTGGCCGACACCATCTGCCGGGCTGACCCCGACGCCAAGGTACTGCTGATCTGCGTGGAACTGTGTAGCCTCCACTTCCAGAAAAGCCTGGCGGAGGACCACCTGCTGTCCAACGCGTTGTTTGCCGACGGTGCCGCCGCGGTGGTCGTGGAAGCGCAACCCCGGGAAGGAATTGCCTTGCAGATGTCTTCCTTCTACTGTGATCTGGTGCTGGCGGGCAAACGGGAAATGGCCTGGCACATTGCTGACTTCGGCTTCGAGATGACCCTGTCGGCCTACGTTCCGGACCTGATCGAGAAGGGCATCCGCCAGCTGATCGCCCGCCTGCTGCAAAACACGGGTCTGGAAATGGAAGCGATCGATCACTTTGCCATCCACCCCGGCGGCCGACGCATTCTGGAAGTAATTGAAAAACAACTCGGCCTGACTTCCCAAGACAACCGCTACGCCTACGGGGTGTTGCAACAATACGGCAACATGTCCTCGCCCACGGTGTTGTTCGTGCTGGCGGCAGTCTGGAAGGACCTGACCGAAGCCCACGCCCGGCGGAACATTCTGAGTTGCGCGTTCGGTCCCGGCCTCACGTTAGAGTCTATGGTGCTGGAAGTGGTTGCCAACCAGTCCGAAACGTCGAAGTTTGCCGAAGTACGCGACTACCAGGATTTGGCCCGGTAAGTCTTGCACCGGGTGCGGGAAGGATCACCGGCTTATTCCTATTCGACGCCTGGCGATTCTCCGCTCATTTCCTGGCAACTCAGAGCTTCGTACGCTCCAGTTCGCCTTTCAGACCCAGCGCGTCGTACACGAAGGCGTATTCGAGGGCGATGTCCTTGAGGTAATCGAAACGGCCGGAAGCGCCACCGTGGCCCGCGCCCATGTTGGTGTGAAGCAGGAGTTGGTTGGTATCAGTTTTCATTTCCCGCAATTTGGCCACCCACTTGGCCGGTTCCCAGTAACTCACGCGCGGGTCGTTCAACCCGGCGGTGGCCAGGATGTTCGGGTAGGCCTTTTTTTCCACGTTGTCGTAGGGAGAGTACGACCGTATGTAGTCAAAGTATTCCTTCTCTTGCGGATTGCCCCACTCGTCGTACTCCCCCACCGTCAACGGCAGCGTAGGGTCCATCATGGTATTCATCACGTCCACGAAAGGCACCTTGGCCACCACCGCCCGGAACAGATCGGGCCGCATGTTCGTGACCGCGCCCATCAGCAATCCCCCGGCGCTTCCCCCGCCGATGGCCAGTTTCTCCCGGGTGGTGTACTTCTCCGCGATCAGGTGTTCGGCACAATCGATGAAATCGGTGAACGTGTTCTTCTTCTTTAACAACTTGCCGTTGTCGCGCCATTCTTCGCCCAAATCGCCCCCGCCCCGGATGTGGGCAATGGCGTACACGAAGCCCCGGTTGAGCAGGCTGACGCGGTTCGAACTGAACGTGGCATCCGTGGAGGACCCGTAGGATCCGTAGGCGTACAGGAAACACGGGTTGCTGCCGTCCCTGGGCAACCCTTTGCGGTAGACCAGCGAGATGGGTACCGCGGTGCCGTCGTCGGCCCGGGCAAAAATCCGCTCCGTCTGGTACTGACCCGGATCGTAACCGCCCAGTACTTCGTTCTCTTTGACCACTGTGCTTTTCTTCGTGTTGGCGTCGTAGTCGTAGGTAGTGACCGGACGCGTGAGCGAGGTGTAGCTGTACCGGATCGTGTTGGAGGCATAATCCGGATTGTATCCCTCGTAGATCATGTAGGCGGCTTCGGGAAAAGCGACGTAGTTCGTCTGGTTGGTGGCCAGGCTAAGGATGCGGATCTTGCGCAGGCCGTTGGTTCGTTCGTAGACGGCCACGTGCTGGTCGTAGGCATCCACGCTTTCCAGTTTCACCGCCGGGTCGTGGGCGATCACTTCCTGCCAGTTTGCCTTGCCGGGTGCCGTTACCGGGGTTTCCATCAACTTGTAGTTCTTGGCATTTTCGTTGGTGCGGATGTAGAAACGGCGCTTGTGGTGTTCCACGTCGTATTCCACGCCTGGTTGACGGGGTTGAAAAACCGCGAATTCCGCATCGGGTTGGTCCGCTTTCACGTAGCGCACTTCCGAGGTGAGTGAA
>JACMKY010000055.1 GCA_014379925.1 Cytophagales bacterium
CCCCTCGCAAGGAGCCCGTTCTTCCCCGACAAAAGCAGTTTACAACGCGTAGCGCCTTCTTCCTGCACGCGGCATGGCTGGGTCAGCGTGGCCGCCATTGCCCAATATTCCCTACTGCTGCCTCCCGTAGGAGTCTGGCCCGTGTCTCAGTGCCAGTGTGGGGGATCGCCCTCTCAGGTCCCCGACCGATCAATGCCTTGGTGGGCCCTTACCCCGCCAACTAGCTAATCGGACGCAGGCCCCTCCCTCACCTCTAACGATTTAACCATTCCCCGATGCCAGAGAAAGGTGCTATGGGGGGTTACCCTCCCTTTCGGGAGGCTATCCCCCGGTGAGGGGCAGGTTGCCTACGCGTTACGCACCCGTGCGCCACTAGCGCGAATATTGCTACTCACACCCGTTCGACTTGCATGTATTAGGCCTGCCGCTAGCGTTCATCCTGAGCCAGGATCAAACTCTCCGTGGTAAATTCTTGAACCTGACCCCTGCCAGCCGTCAAAAACAGCGCCAACGGCCAAGTTCTTACTAGTGGAGCCGCCCCTAAGGGACGACTCCGTTGTCTGAGGCCCCCAACCGGGCCGGCTTTTTGTTTCCTGTCAACACGCCAAAGAACGCCGTTTCGATCCCTCCCAAATGCCGGGAAAACCAAAACGGATTGCAAAAGTAATGGGCGCGCGGGAACTTGTCAATACCCAACAAATCTTTTTTTAAGATATAACTCTAACTGCCTCATCCTGAGAACAATAATTTTCACACTCTCGAATCAGTAGTCGCTTCACCCAATTCATTCCCGTCGCTTCCAGATCCGCGCTTTTTCGTATAATTTGCGGTATGGAGAATTTTGTAGTTTCAGCGCGGAAATACCGTCCCCACACGTTTGACTCGGTGGTGGGGCAATCTCACATCACCACTACCCTTAGAAACGCCATCAAAAGCAACCACCTGGCGCAAGCCTTCCTCTTCTGCGGACCGCGGGGGGTGGGCAAAACCACGTGTGCGCGAATTCTGGCCAAAACCATCAATTGTCAAAACATATCTTCCGAAACGGAAGCCTGCGATCAATGCGATTCCTGCGTGGGTTTCAACCACAATGCTTCGTTCACCATCCACGAACTGGATGCCGCTTCCAACAACTCGGTGGATGACATTCGCAACCTGGTGGATCAGGTGCGTTACCCTCCCCAATCGGGCAAGTACAAGATCTACATCATCGACGAGGTGCACATGCTTTCCAACTCGGCGTTCAACGCCTTCCTGAAAACGCTGGAAGAACCTCCGTCCTACGCCATATTCATCCTGGCTACTACCGAAAAGCACAAGATCATTCCTACCATCCTCTCGCGCTGCCAGATATTCGACTTCAAACGGATCCAGCAGGACGACATTGGCCAGCATCTACACAAAATTGCCCGGAAAGAACGAATCGAGGCGGAAGAGGAAGCCCTTCAGTTGATCGCCCAGAAGGCTGACGGGAGTTTGCGCGACGCGCTGTCCATGTTCGACCTGATCGTTACCTTTTCGTCCGACAACCGGGTCACCTACCAAACCACCATCGAGAACCTGCACGTTCTGGACTACGATTATTACTTTAAAATGACCGACCATTTGCTCACGTCCAATCTGGCGAAGGCCCTGGTCACGTTCGACGAAATCCTGCGGAAAGGATTTGACGGACACAATTTCATCGTGGGCTTGTGTGAGCACTTCCGCAACCTCCTGGTCGGCAAGGATGCCGAAACGGTGAAGTTGTTGGAGGTATCGCCATCCGTGCGGAAAAAATACCTGAGCCAGGCTGCCCAATCTTCGCTTTCCTTCCTGTTGTCGGCCCTTAACATCGGCAGTCAGTGTGACCTTAACTACAAGAACAGCAAGAACCAGCGGCTGCACGTGGAACTGACGTTGATGAAGCTGTCCCACATCCATTCGGTTCTTCCTTCTCATTACGCCAAAGGCATCCGGGAAAACCCGGCTGCGGAACCTCAAACGGGGTTGCCCGCGGGGGCGCTCCCGGGGGATAAAAAAAATGATGCGCCCACCGAACCGCGCGAGGAAAAACCAAACGAAGAGGTGCCGCCGCCGTCCGTTACAATCCCGTTCAACGGGGCAGTTCCGGCGAACGAAAACGTCGACCATCCGCTGAGCAACGGAATTCAAGCCGCTGCCCGGGAGCCACTTCCGACGAACGGGAACAGACCCCTTACCAAGTTGAAGTCCACCATCGGCTTGGGGGGCCTCCCGCAAGCCTCATCGCCGGTGACCGGATCGCCCGCCGCCGGGGTAGCGGAGCCGATTGCCGGTCCCGTCGAGAACCGGGCATTTTCCGGGGAGGACCTGCGGGGGCACTGGGAAGAATTCGCCAAAACGAAAGAGGCGCTCGGCAGGCAAAACGATTTCTTCATCCTGAACCGGCCCCTGGAGTTGAAAGAAGAGCACACGGTTTGGCTGAAGCTGGAGAACACCCTCCAATTGCAGCAACTCAACGGGATGAAAGCGGAGGTGCTGGCTTTTCTGCGGCAACGGCTGCACAACCAACTGGTGCAGGTGCAGGCTGAGGTGGTGGCGCAGGAGAACAAGAAAATGATTTATACCTCCCAGGACAAATTCCGTTACCTGGCGGAAAAAAATCCGGCCCTGGTTGAATTGCAAAACGCGTTCGGACTCGATATTGATTACTGAGCAGTTGTAAGTCATTCGTGGTTGTGCCCCCGGCGTTTGCCCAAATTCTTCGTTTCTTGTTTCTGCTCCGACACCTTCCCAACGCGCTCACCTGCAGCCACCTGTTCTGCGGCTGCGCGGGCATCGTGGCGGTTTCCAACGGCAACCTCGTTCTGGCGGCCTACCTGATCGGTCTGGCGGCCGGGCTGGATTTCCTGGATGGCTTCGTGGCCCGGTGGCTGGGCGCTTTTTCGGCCATTGGCAAGGAACTCGATTCCCTGGCCGATGGTGTTACCTTCGGCGTGCTGCCCGCAATGATCGTGTTTTCGCTCTTCCAGCAAAGTTTCCCGGGTACGGTGCTGGCCAAACAGCCCACGCCACCGTTGTGTTACCTGGCTTTTCTCATTGCCATCTTTTCGGCCCTGCGGCTGGCCAAGTTCAACGTCGACACCCGGCAGACCCACTCCTTCATCGGCGTGCCCACGCCCGCCAACGCCCTCCTCATTGCTTCCCTGCCCCTGATTATGGAGTCGGTGTTTTTCGCCAGCACCGTGATCCTTGACCAGCGCTTCCTGGTCGGATTCACCCTGGTGACCGCTTGCCTGCTGGTCGCCAATGTTGAGTTGTTCGCCTTCAAGTTCCAGCACTA